>JAFTQY010000038.1 GCA_017462505.1 Clostridia bacterium | reverse complement strand
TATAAAGAGATTGCCATGCATACGCCACGTGTCATTGCGAATATAATGCGTCAATCGGAGGCGTATGCTCGCAATGACGGAATAGAGATACGCTCGACTTCGCAACAAAGTTGCTCAGCTCGGTATGACAAAAAGGCAGGGATTGCCACGCATACGCCACGTGTGATTGCGATTATCATGCGGCTATCGGAGGCGTATGCTCGCAATGACGGAATTGAGATACGCTCGACTTCGCAACAAAGTTGCTCCGCTCGGTATGACAAAGAGGCAGGGATTGCCACGCCAACGTCACGCCGTCATTACGAGCAAAGCGCGGTAATCGGAGGCGTATGCTCGCAATGACGGAATCGAGATACGCTCGACTTCGCAACAAAGTTGCTCCGCTCGGTATGACGGGCATACCGAATAGCAAGCTGAGCGGTATGACAAATGTACTGAATAGCAAACTGAGAGGTGTGACAAGGATTATATCGCAGAAAATATTCTGTCACAAAAATTTCACAAAAAAATACGACGCGATTTGTATCACAGGGAAAAAAGCCTTGACAAAAATTGCGTTTTTGTATAAAATGAAATAGACTGGAAAATAGGGTCATTGTGCAAACTGCCCCAAAAGGCGCTTGCGCGTACCCCTTACGCACGGATAAACATAGAGTGAAAACTCAGGAGGCTATATGAAAAAATCAGTAAAGCGGATAGCTTGCGCGACGTTGTCCTTGATGATGGCGTCTACGTTGGCTCTGGAATACGGTTTGAAACTGGCGAAAGACGACGCGGTTGCAAATGCGGCGACGACCACGACGACCGATTCCGACGTAAAGCTCAAAAACGTTACGGGGCAATTCGATACGTCTAAGATCGTAGAAGAAAACTTCAACGACAGCGTTTTGCGCGCGGAGGACGTTGCGCCCAAGTACGAAACGCGGACGGTCATGGTTACCCTTTCGGGCAAACCCTTGGCGGATCGCGCTAAGGGCGAGGCGGTCAGCGATTACGTACAATCTTTTGCAGGGGAAATGGCGGCGATCGATATTGCGAACGAACAGTCCGCATTCTTGCGCGCGCTTTCCAAAAAGGGTATTCCCTATACCTTGGAAAGAGATTACGATACGGTCATCAACGCGGTTGCGATCGAGGTTGACACCAAGTACGTAAAAGACATTAAGGAAATGTCGGGGGTAAAGAGCGCGGTCATCACGACGGCGTATGCCGAGCCTAAGACGGTGGAAAATTACGCGGTCGGTTCGGGGGTAGTCACCAACGAAACGGACGTATATAAGACGGGTATTTACGACTCGTCCGAATTTGTCGCGCAGTACGGCGCGGGCACGGTCGTTGCCGTTCTCGATACGGGCTTGGATTATACCCACAACGCGTTCCAACGCTTTGAAAGCGACAGCGTGGAAGTGGCTTGGTCGCAACAATACGTACAGGATAAGCTCAACGGGGCGGTGGATTTGGAGGCGGAAAAACGCTCCGGCTCTCTCAACGTCAACGAAGTATACGTCAGCGAGAAAGTTCCCTTTGCATACGACTATGCGGACGACGATCCCGACGTATACCCGTCCTATTCCAACCACGGTACGCACGTAGCGGGTATTATCGGCGGTTACGACACGTCGGGGTATACCGACAAGGACGGCAACCCGATCGCGGAAACGTTCAAGGGGGTCGTTCCCGACGCACAGCTCGTCATTTGTAAGGTATTCACGGACGATTTGGACGATCCCGATCTGGGCGGCGCAGTTGCGGAAGATATCGTCGCGGCGCTGGAAGATTGCGTAACGCTCGGCGTTGACGTTATCAACATGTCCTTGGGTACGTCCTGCGGCTTTACGACGACGAACGACGGCGACGACGAGGGTGAAATGCTCGACGCCGTGTACAGAAGAATTGAAAAATCGGGCATCAGCTTGATTTGCGCGGCGAGTAACGATTACAGCGCGGGCTACGGCGGCGTGTTCGGTACGAACTTGGCAAGCAACCCCGATTCGGGTACGGTAGGCTCGCCCTCGACCTTTGCGGGCGCGCTCTCCGTTGCAAGTATCAACGGTCAAAAAGCCGATTATATGCTCGCGAACAAGGGCGGCGATAACGAATCGTACGTATTTTACGAAGAATCCCGCGATATCGACGGCAACCCCTTTGATTTCTATGGGGATTTGAAAAAGCTTTACAACACAAATACGTTTGAATACGTAGTCGTTCCCGGCGTAGGTCACGCGGCGGACTACACGTCTACGATCAAACGCCTTTTCAAAAACGGAGAAACCAACTACAACCGTATCGCGCTGATCAAGCGTGGCGATACGACCTTCCAAGAAAAGGTAGAGGTCGCTATGAGTATGGGCGCGGCGGGCGTTATCGTGTATAATAACGTATCGGGCGTTATTCGTATGAACCTCGGCGAAATCGAAAACCCCGTTCCCTCCGTATCCGTTACGATGAACGCAGGCAATGCGCTCGTGAAAGGCGCGGTAGGGCGCGTGGGCACGATCGAGCTTGGCGAGGATTACGCGGCAGGTCCTTTCATGAGTGAATTCTCGTCTTGGGGGCCTACGCACGATTTGAAGCTCAAACCCGAAATCACGGCGCACGGCGGCGAAATCACCTCCACCGTTCCCGGCGGCTACGGCGAACAGAGCGGTACGTCCATGGCTACGCCGAACATGGCGGGCTTTATGGCGCTGGTTAGAAGCTATATCAAGAACGATCAAGCCGAGCTTGTTACGACGGACGGCGAGATCGATTACGTAAAGGTCAACCGCCTTGCGATGCAGCTCACCATGAGTACCGCGGGCACGGTATACGATCAGGACGGCTTGCCGTATTCCCCCCGTAAACAGGGCGCGGGCGTTGCAAAGCTCGAAAACGTTATCGGCGGCACGAGCGCATACCTTTGGACGGAATTTAAAGACAGCGAAGGACAGGTGATCAACGATTACCGTCCCAAGATCGAGCTTGGCGACGACAAGGAAAAGACGGGCGCATATACCCTGACGTTCAAGGTCACCAACTTCGGCAAGAGTAAGCTGACGTTCAACACCGAGCATATCGTTATGACGGAAACGCTGGCAAGCGACGGGTTGGCGGTTGCGGAACAGGCACACCTGCTTTATCAGACGCAGACCGTTTGGACGGCGGACGGCGTTGCGATCGCGGACGGCAAGGTAGAGGTCGGCGCGGGCGAAACGAAAACGATCACCGTAAACATGACCCTCGGCGTGGACGATATTCAATATATCGAGGACAGCTTTAAAAACGGCATGTACGTAGAAGGGTTCTTAAAGCTGAACGCTACGGACGCAGGACAATGCGATTTGACCATTCCTTTCCTCGGTTTCTACGGCGACTGGTCGCAAGCCCCGATGCTGGACTATTCGGCGTTTGAGGTAGCGAAGGACGCGCAGGACGCGTCGATCAAGGACGAGGACAAGATCCGCGCCAGCGTTTGGGAAACGTTGCCCTACAACTCGTATTATAACGAAACGTATATCCTGCCCATGGGCGGCTACGTATACCTGTTGCCCGACGACGAAGACCCGATGTACGTGGACGAGGAGCACTGTTCGGTATCCCGTTACAACGACAACAACGATTGGACCACCGAGCTGGACGATTACATGACCTCGACGGCGATCAAAGCGGTGTATGCGGGCTTGCTGAAAAACGCGCGCTTGGTGCGTTACAGCCTGTACAACGTGGAAACGGGCGAAGTCATCATTGAAAACGAAGAGATCTACCGTGTCGGCAAGGCGTATTCGGGCGGCGGACAAAGCGTTCCCGCGAACGTGGAATTAGAGCTTTCCCCCGAACAGTACGGCTTGGTGAGCAACGGTAAATATAAGATGGAATTCGAGTTCTTCCAAGACTACCCCGAAGAGGGGCAAAAGGCAAAAGAGGACGATCGGTACGAGTTTACCTTTACGGTCGACTACGAAGCGCCGATTTTGGAGGACGCGCGTATCCGTTATTACAACTACAAGGACGGCACGAAGGAAAAACAGCGCGTCTATTTGGACGTTGACGTGTACGACAACCACTATCCGCAGGCGGTAATGCTTTGCTATCCCAAGACGGAGACGGTGGACGGCGTAAACAATATTTTGTTGCAGCTTGCAACCGAATATCCCACGCCCGTAAGAAAGGCGGTGCGCAACGGCACGACGACCGTTTCCATCGAAATCACCGATATCTACAAGGACTATTTTGAAAACGGCGTAACGCCTATGTATATTCAGGTGGACGACTATGCGGTCAACTCCTGCTTGTACGAGCTGAACATTACGGCGGCAAAGGCGGACGTGCTCCCCGAGGCGGGCGAATTTACGCTTGCGGCGGGCGAAGAAAATATCACGCTCGATATCTATGAAACGCATAAGGTTGCGTTGAATTTTGCAGATTCTTATACGGGCAACGCAGACCTGTCCAACTTCAATTGGAGCTCTTCCCGTAACACGGTTGCAAGGGTTAGAAACGGCGAGATCGTCGGGTTGAGAGCGGGTACGGCGGTGATCACCGTAGACAACGGCAGAAACGGCACGCAAAAGATCAACGTAACGGTAACGGAAAACGTAACGTCTACCTATCCCAGCGCGCCGACGGTGTCGTTCGGCCCGATCAAGACGGACGTGGACGCTTTGGTGAAAGCGGAAGGGGTCGTTCCCGTGAACGCGGGCAAGAACTTTACCTTGACCATTGAAACCGATCCTTGGTATTATCCGTATACGAAAAACTGGGGCAATATCCGTTTCGTTTGGACGTCGAGCAACCCCCGCGTTGCGACGGTTGACGAGAGCACGGGCGAGGTGGCTACGCTGACGAAAGGTACGGCGATCATCTCGGCGGTGTTGCAGAGAAGAGAAAACGAAAGTGCGCCTTGGCAAGACACGGTATACGGCTCGTCCGTCACCTTGAAGGTGCAAAACGAATTTACGGTGAGCAACTATACGCTGACCAAATACAACGGTGTGGGCGGCGACGTCGTGATCCCCAGCGATATGAACATTTGGTATATCGCAGAGGACGCGTTTAAGGACAACGACAATATCCGTTCGATCGTCATTCCCGCGTCCGTAATCGATATCAACGAATATGCGTTCCAGAATTGTACGGCGCTCGAAGAAGTGTACTTTGTATCCAAAGACCACCGCGTAGACAAGGACGGCAATATCATCAATCCCGATATCGACTGGGCGAACGTATCGATGATTTACGAATACGCATTCTACGGCTGTTCAAATTTGAAGAAGATCGATTTGACGAACGTCAAGACGATCACGGTGGCGCACTATGCGTTTGCGGGCTGCTCCAAGCTTGCGGAAGTGGTGGATATGCCCAGTATCGGCACGATGCACGACGGCGCGTTTGCGGGCACGGCTCTGACAAGCGTAGACCTTTCGGGCTTGCACATGAGCGGCAACAGCGTATTTGCGCAGTGCACGCAGCTGACCGAGATCGAAAAGACGAGCAAGTTCACGGCGATCGGTAATTATATGTTCGACGGTTGCACGGGCTTGACGGGTACGGCCACGTTGGAAACGCCGAAGATCGGCGTGGGCGCGTTTAGAAACTGTACGAATTTGTCGGGCGTGGTATTGAAATCGCCCGAGGGTGAAAATTTAAGCTTTGATATCGGCGCGGGCGCGTTTGAAAACTGCGGCACGGCGGCGGGTACGTTTACGGTTACGTTCGCTGACGAAATTATCCGCACGATCGGCGACAGAGCGTTTGCAAATTCCGCAATTAGCGCGTTGGATTTCTCGACGGTACAAGGCTTGCAATATCTCGGCGGCGACGTGTTTACGGGCTCGAAATTGACCTCGATCGTGCTTGGCGACGGTATTGATTTTGAAAATATTCAACTTAGCGGCGCTCCGTTCGTGGGCAAGACCGTATCGGTTGCGGAAAATTCCACGAAATACGCGGAAGAAAACGGCGTAATTTTCAACGCGGATAAGACGAAGATTTTGTATGTGAACGCGTCGGTGACGGGTGCGTACCACGTGCCTGAAACGGTCACGGAAATCGCGCCTTATGCCTTTGCGAATTCGATGGTATCCGAAATTCTGTTGCACAAAGACGTGCATACCATCGGCAAGTATGCGTTTATGAATACGTCGGCGACGAATTTCTATTTTAAAAATGCACTCCATTCACTCGTAACCCGTATTGAAGAGGGTACGTTCTACGGCGCAAAGCTTACGGGAATAGAGTTGCCCGATGGGATTACGTACGTAGGGGATAGCGCGTTTGCGAAATCTTCTATTGCCAGCTTCTTTGGATTGGGAGTAACAGAATTAGGCAACAGCGCATTCAGCGACTGCGTGAACCTTTCCGCTTTGAGAATGGACGGGCTGACGACGATGGGCGACATGGTCTTTGCAAATTGTACGTCCTTGGAAACGATCACTTTGCCTGCGGTAACGGAAATGGGTTATTACACGTTCTATGGCGCGTCGTCGTTGACAAAGGTAACCTTTGGCGAGTCTGCAACGACGGTGGGCAGATATACGTTTGCGAATACTCCTATCAAGGAAGTGCTTTTCTCTGGCGACGCGATTACAAAGATTGACCAAGGCGCGTTCTCCAACGCAACGGAATTGACGAGCTTGCAATTGCCCGAAAGCGTGAAAACGATCGAGGATTTCGCGTTTGAGGGTACGTCGGCGTTGATCAGGGTAGACCTTGAAAACGTTGAATACTTCGGCAGACAGGCGTTCTATAACAGCGGTTTGATCGAATTGACGCTGACGAATGCGAAATATATCGGCGACTTTGCGTTTGCAACGCAGGACAACACGGCGGCTGGCGGTGAGGGCGCGTATTCGTCCGTTTCTATGCCCGTTGTGGAAGAAATCGGCGCGCATGCCTTCTTGAACAACGCGATGTCGAGCGTAGAAATCCCCGCAAGCCTTAAAAAGCTCGGCGCGGGCGCGTTTGGTTCGGCGGAGGAACTGACGACGGTGACGGTGGCGGAGGGCAACGAAAACTTCTTCGTTCCCGCAGGTCATGACAACGTATTGTACCGCTACGTAGACAAAGCGGCAGGCACGTATGAAATTATGCTCTACCCTGCGGCAAGGGCGAACGAAAGCAAGACGTATTCGATCTTGGAAGAAACGGTGCGCGTGGACGCGTATGCGTTCTACGGCTTGAACGACGGCGCGCTGGATAAAGTGGTGTTGCCGTACAGTATCAACACGATCGGCGACGCGGCGTTCTTTATGAGCGGCGTGACGGAGTTCACGTTTGAGAGTATTCAAGCGCCCGCGTTGGAAGCGGTATGGCGTGAAGAAATTCAAACCGCCCTTGCAAACGGCGCGGATTTGCCTTACCGCGGTTATTACTACGCGAACTTTGAAACCTATCTTTACAACTATTCCAGCTTTGTTAAAGAACCCAGCCCCTTGACGATGAACTATCCGTCCAACGGTAAGGGTTATACAAACCACGTTTACAGCTTGTACTTTGGCACGAAGAACGTGACCGCGCCCTTGATGGAGGACAATACGCGGACCTGCGTAAAGACGATCGAGAGCATGTACGAGGCGGAAACGGTGGCGACGTGGCTGAACTGGGAAGTAACCGACGAAAACAAAGCGAAGGTCGAGGCGTTCTCGGAAACGGTGAAAAACACCCGACTTTTGTACAACAACGCGATGAAGAACGAAACGCAAGTACCGTTCATCACCGAGGCGCACGAGGCAAAACTGCTTAGCGTGGAAATGGCTCTACGTGAAGTGAAAGCGAAATTCGGCGTTGTGGTAAAGGTAAGCGAAATCAAGCTGTCGGAGGACACCGCGCACAAGAGCGAATACAAGATCGGGGATCTTTTCGATACGACGGGCTTGGTGATCACGGTCGTTTACGACGACTATTCGACGGCTACCGTGGGCGGCGACGAGGTTACTCTTGTGACGGGCGCGCTGACCAAATACAGCAAGTATATCGAGGTTTCCTACGAGGGTAAAAAGACCAGAATCCCCGTTACGGTGGTGACTGAGGTGAAACCCGAACCGCCTATTGATTCGTCCGAGGAATCGGAGAGCGAATCGGAAGAGATCATTGACAGCTCGACGGAGAGCTCTTCGTCGTCCTTGTCTTCCTCGTCTACGGCAACCGCAGGCGGTAAAGGCGGCTGCGGCGGCGTGATCGGCGGCATGGCTTGCGGCGTAGTAGCCCTTGGCGTATGCGCTGTGGTATTGCTCAAAAAGAAAGAGGATTAACGCGTAGCGGCGGGAAAAAGCCGACTGCATGGTAATCGGCACAAAAGAAGAACCGTCTGACGGCTATCCGTCAGACGGTGATTTTATACAAAAAGCGTTTTTTCCACAAGGGATTGCGTTTTTTACAAGGGTATCAGCAAATTAAAAATAATATTGACAAGAAAGCGAGAAAATGTTACAATATACTAAGACGCATACATTGCGTACTCTTCGGCAAAGGATAGACGGTATGAAAAAAGGACTGGGGATAATGCTTGCGTTTATATGCGCGTGCGGCGCGTTTGGTTTTGCGGCGTGTGGGGACAAGAGCCACGAGCACGCATGGGAAACGGAATACGCCTACGACGAGGGGTATCATTGGCAGATTTGCGCGGGTTGCGACGAAGAGCAAGCCAAGGAAAAGCACTCGGGGTACGATTGCGGCGTTTGCGGATTTGTCTATACGCCGACGGATGAGGTACTGTATCGGGTTTCCGACGACGGCACGTACGCAACCGCCGTTGAATATATCGGCTTTGATACCGAGCTGTTTATCGCATCCTCTTATAACGGCGTGCCCGTTACGCACATAGCCGATAACGCGTTCTATCAAAACGAAAAATTGACAAAGGCTTGTATACCAGGCTCGGTTGAAACGATCGGCAAGTCCGCCTTTGACGAATGTAGGAATTTGACAAAGGTCGTAATGATGGACGGGGTTTTGCGGATCGACGATTACGCCTTTCGTAACTGCGAAAGCTTGACGGAAGTGGTTTTGCCCGACACGTTGACGAGTATGGGCTATGGAGCGTTTTATCTTTGCGACGCGTTGCCTAAAATCGTGATCCCGCGCGGGGTGACTTTGATCAACAATTATGCGTTTGCCTACTGTTACAGCATCACGATCTATTGCGAGGCGGAAAGCCGCCCCAGAGATTGGGATTTGTCGTGGAATTACGGTTTTCCCGTTGTTTGGGGATATACAGGGGAATAAAATAAGCTAAGGGCGAGCCGCCAAGACGGCTCGCCCTTTTAAAACGCTGAAAACGTCGCAAAAAAGCCCCGCAAAACGCGCGTGTTTTGCGGGGCGGATAAATACCCGTCAAAGGGATTATCGTCCTAAAAAAGGGCAAAAGAAACGCCGCTCAGTATACTGCCGAGCGGCGTTTGCCGTTCATAAAAGATATGCAACGCACAATCGATTAGCGTTTATGCGTTTTCCTCCACGATCTCGTCGCCGAGCGTAAAGGTAATGTTTTGCTGATCCTTATAATTGAGGGTCGCCTCGTGCGTTTTGCCCGTTGCAAGATCGATCACCGTCAGGGTAGCCGTGTTGTCTGCGTTGTAGGTGATGAAGGTGTATTCGTATTTCTTCGTTTCGCCCGACCAGATACCGCCGTTGGTGTCGTTGATACAGTTCCCGTCAAAGACGTACGTTTCGCCCGTTACCGTATCCTTTGCGCGGGTCAGGCACAAGCCGTCTACTTCGGTGCGGATGAACGCTTTGTCGCCGTTCACAAACGCCGCGGTATTGCTAAGATCGTCCGTCATCTGGATACGGTAGTATCTCGTTCTGCCCTGCAAAAGCTCCTGCGACCACATCAAGATACCGTCTTCCTTGATCATGTAATAGTACGCCGTGTCGCCCGCCATATATTTGGACAAAACCGCGATACCGTTTTGATAACTGCTGGAAACGCCGTCGAATTTGATCGTCGTTCTGCCGTCGCTGCTCGTCCAAGTACCGAACATTTCGTTCACGCGCGAGCATACGATATAATTGCCCAAAAGGTTGGTGTATTCGGAAAGGACAAGCACTTTGTTGCCCGTCGTTTCGTCGTCGATCACGAATACGTAGTAGGTCATAGGCAAGCCGCTGTTTTCCGCAAAGCTGAATACAAGCATGTTGGTATCGAGATAGGCAAGCTCTACGTCGTGGCCGCGGTAATTTGCCTTGATCACGCCGTTCGTGTCCGTTGCGCCTACGGTGAAAAGACCAAATTCGCCGCTGATCGCCCATTCGCCCATGAATTCGTTTGCGATATAGAGCTTGCTTTCGCTGTCGTTGATTATAAGGGATACGTAGTTATCCACAAACGTAATCGAGCCGATTGCGTCCGCGCTCAAATCGCTGTAAACGAGGTAGCTTTCGCTGGTTTCGTCGTATTTATAGGCGTATTCCGTGCTTTCGTTGACGGTCAGCTTGCCGCCCACGGAAAGGTTGCCCTTACCGTCGAAAGCGTAACGGTTGCCGTCCAAATCCACAAAATCGGTGTTGGCAAATTCGTCCTTTCTTTCAAGGGTGGTGTTTTCCTTGATAAAGACGCTCTTGTCTACGACGTTAAAGGACATCGTCCATTCCTTGCCGCCGTAGTTGAACGTGCCCGTCAAATCGTCGTTTAAAGCGTAGCTTACGGTGGTGGATTGACCGTCTTTGATGATACGTACGCGACCGTTGCCGTACAAGCCCATGCCGTCGAAGATGAATTCCGCGTTGCCGAAATCATCGGATACCGTGATCCATTCGCCGTAGCAATCGTCCAAAACGTACAGCGCGCAAGCGGTAAAGCCGGTTGCCGACGCCGCGTCGGAAAGGACGGCGCTCAGCGTGTTCGTGCGCGTATCATAGTAGAAATAACCGAACAGATCGCCTTTCGTGGTTGCCGTTTCGGGGATAAAGAGCGCCATATAACCGTTCGTTTCCGCCGCCTCGTACACAAGGTCGAGGGTGGATTCGTCCTCATAGGTCAAAAGCGCCGTGCCCGTGCCGTCTATGCCGATACCGTTGAGCGCGATCGTGAAGTTGTCGCCCTTCCACGTGCCCGTGTAGCTGTTTTCGCGATAAAGAGTTAAAGTTTTTTCGTTTGCCGTAACGTTGAGTAACGTACCGTCAAAGGTTGCCGTTAAGTTTTCGTCGTCCGCAGTTAAAGCGTATACGCCGTCTGCGTAGGTATACGTACCGCGGAGGGTGTTGCCGTTGAACGTGTGCGACCAGTTGCCGTCTTGATCAAAGGTGAATGTCAGATCGGCGGTTGCAGACAAAATCCACGTGCCCACGATCGGGTCAACTGTTTCCGTTTGCGGAGCGGTGTTGCTCGCCGTCAAGGGCGCGTCTTCCGTGAAATATACGCCGTCGTACAAGGTTACGCCGTCGTCCGTCAGCTTGCCCGCAAAGTTGTAATAGTAGTAACGATACAAATCGAAATTCGCGTCCTGGAATACGTCGGTTGCCGTATCGTCCACGATAACGTCGCCAAGGTAGTATCTTGCCAGTCTTGCGCCGTCGATCAGAATATTTTCGCCGTCAAAGGAATAGGTCGTCGTCAACGTGCCGTTACCGTCCGAATAGGTTACCGTGCCGTTTGCGTTGAAATCAAGGGTGACTACGTTGCCGTTGTCTGCCGTGTAGTAATACTCGCCAACGAGGGGAGTGGGGTCTGCAAAGCCCACGTACAGCGTAACGCTCTTTGCGGGCATATACGCATAGGGAACGGGCTGGGTGCAAGCCTCGTCGAAGAAGTAGCCGTAGGAGAGGTACCCGTTGTCCGCCGTGTAATAGAAATCGAGCGAGCCAGTTGCAAAGAAGTTGCCGAGGGCTACGTAGTAGCTTGCCGATTCTACGGTGTTGTTAAAGAAGGTATGGGTGATCGAGCTTGCCTCGTCCACCAAAATTTCCGTTTCCGTTTCGCTGGGCGCAACGTAGCCGAGGGTCATGGTCAAGGTCACCGTGTCCGACGCCGCCTCATAGTTGAGCTCGGGATATTCGCCAGCGGTAAATACCCAGTCGTAATCCTGCCACGAAAGGGCGTTTTTAAAGCTGTCCTTGTTCGCAAGGTCGATATCCGCAGGGGAGGCGTTGTTGATTTCCAAATATTTTTCCGAATCGACGGAGATATACCCCTTTTCATAGCCGCCGCCTACGCCAAAGCCCGCAAACGCGAATTTATTGCTGGGGGAGCTTTCGCCCGCGATCGCCACTTCGTCGTTCGTGATCGCCGTAGCCTCCGCTTCGCCGCCGAAATAGCAGTCGTGCACGATCGAGTCGTTTTCCGCAAAGCCGACGATACCGCCCGCGCTTGCGATGCAGTATTCCGAACCCTGCCAAAGGGCGTTGCTGTTATGCTGGTTGCTGTTTGCGGTGATCAGACCCGTCGCATAGCAGTTGTTGACGGTGGTGTACTGACCAAGCCCGCCCGCGATACCGCCCGAACGGATCGCGCCCGATACGTTGCCCGTCGCGTAGGAATGGTGAATAGAGGAAACCGCACCGAAAGGATAGTTCGTGGCAAGATAGCCCGAAATACCGCCCGCGGACAAAACAAGACCGCTCAAAATATTCACGTCAACGTCTACCTTGGTATAGGCAATTTCCGCCGCCGCGGATTCGCCGTATTCGCTGAAATAATAGCCCTGCTGATAGCCGATCAACCCGCCGACGAACGAGAAATAACCCGAGTCGCCCGAAATGTTGATTTCGCCGTTTGAGGATTCGCAAAGGTACATGGTCGTACCCACGCCGTAGCCCACCAACGAGCCGCAGGCGATCGTCTGCGTTTCCGCGTCGGACGTGTACATGTTTGCGTTGATCTCAAAATCTTTCAAGGTGATACCGTAGAACAAACCGCTGCTTTCCACGCTCAGATCGGCGAACACCGCGCCGAACAGACCGACGTAGTTCGTGCCCTCGGTGTTGATCGTAAAATTCGAGATCGAGTAGCGGTAATTTACGCCCGTGGCGGAATCGTAGTTGGACGTGAACGACCCGCTGAAATATTTATCGTTGTCGGGGTCGTTGCCGATCACTTCCAGCTCCGCGCCCTTGCAATCGATATCGTTGATAAGCTGATACGCCGCCGTTTGATAGGTACGGTTGCCGCTGTTGACCTGTTCTGCGATATACAAAAGGTCAACGGGCTTGGATACCAAGAAGGGGCTTTCCAACGAGCCCGTACCCGTGCCTGCGATCGTGGAAACGTCCTTGCGGATACCCGTTGCGCGTATGGTCATATCTTGGTTCACGTGGACGTAATACTTGCCGTCGGGGTCGGGAGCGGTGGGCACGTCGTTGATATATACCAAGGGTTCGCCCGTGTACAAGCCGCCGATCTCTACCGTGAAGATCAGCGTTTTACCGCTGAGGATTTCGCCGCCGTTTGCTACGTTCGCGTTAAAGGAATACCCCTCGCCGTTCTCAAAAGTAACGGTGCAGGGCTCTGCGTTGGGGTCTTCGCTCTCGCTTTCGCTGTCGTTTCCGCTTTCCGAGCCGTCAACGCTCTCGTTAGGGGCGATAGAGCTGCTTGACGACTGGCTGCCGTTGCCGCCCTTGTCGCCGCAAGCCACCGCGCCCGCCAACGTAAAGGCGAACGAGAGAGAAAGCAACAATGTAATCAAGTGTTTTTTCATAAAAAACTCCGTAAATAATAATTTGCCGATAGGGTTGTTCGGGGCGGTGTTTATAGGCGCAAAACGCTTTGTCCGCACTTTGCTTGCGCTTTGCCTGCAAGGCATACTACCCCTTATACTACATACTGTTTTTATTATACAATATAACGAGGAAAATGACAAGAAAAAACGGGGCGTTTTTGATATTTTTATCTGTTTTTCACAAAAGGTGGGGAAGGAAAAGGCGGTAAGATAAAGGACTGGAAATTCCTACCTTATTATATAAATTGTCAAAAACAAAAAAAGATTGCTTGACAAACGGGCGCGCGGGCGTTATAATGTTGTAAGATGTGAAAGTATGTCCCGTCGCTGTTCGGGGCAAGTAAAAAAGGCAGGAAAGAATATGCAAGAAAACAGAAAACGTCTGTTAAAATCGGTATATACCGTTTGTTTTTCGGTATTGACGGCGGTCGTCGGGCTGCTTTTTATCGTGCAGACGTGGTCGATTTTTCGCTCGGCAGAGCGCGGCGCGTTTACCGTGGCGAAGATATCCGAGCATTTTAATCAAATCGCCGTGCCCGTGGTGTTTTGGGTTCTGGCGTTGATCGGGAATATCGTGCTTGGTTACGTGTATCCCGACGGAAAGGAAAAAATAAAACCGTACTTTGAATGTAAGGACAGGATAAAGCGTTTGGAAAAACGTTTGCCTAAGGATTCGGCGCTCCGTCGCCGTGACAGAGCGGAAACGATCGGGGTCGCGGTTGGGTGTCTTGGCTTGGTGTTTGCCGCGGCGGCGGTTGTCGTCAGCTTGGTATACCTTTTAGACAAGACGTACGCGCCCGTATTGCCCGAAACGATTTTTGTA
This sequence comes from Clostridia bacterium, assembly GCA_017462505.1. Next base: position 1,778 of record JAFTQY010000038.1, on the reverse strand, counting down.
GAGCACGGCGGCGCGGCGGACCGTCTGTTGCGCGTGCTGGTTTGGTGCGGCGGCGCGATGGCGTTTCTTGCGGCGGCGGTGATCTTGAACGATTACCTTGCGAAGAGAAAGGAAGAAAAAATCAAGTGTGAAATTGCGGAAAACGCCGTGAAGAAAAAGCAGGCGGGCGAAAAGGCGGTTGCTACGGAAACGGAAGAAACTGTTAAAACGTGCAAAGCGTGTAAGCTTGCAAAGCTTTTTGGCTCGGATAAAGCCGTTTGGTGCGTACGTGCGGCGGTCGGGATCGTCGGGTTAGTGTTTGTGATCACGGGGATCTGCAACGGCGGTATGGCGGACGTATTGAAAAAGGCTATAAATATCTGCACGCAGTGTATCGGCTTGGGTTAAACGACGTATATACGTCGCAATACTTTGTCGCCGCTCAGTCACGTACGTCTTTGTACGCTCCTTCGCGGCTCCGCGTCTTGCTCGTATCTCCGCCGTTTACGGTTGGCAACCGCGGGCAAGTCTTACTATCTTGCCGTCCGTGTGTTTAAAAACCTCGTATGGGTATGGGCGTGGCATCGACCCGAAAAGGGCGCTCGATACGCCTTGTCTTGCTCGTATCTACGCCGTTTAACTCGACCAAGTGTTCGCGTAAGACGCGGTCATTGCGAACGTAGTGCGGCAATCTCGTAAAAACAGCTTGCAATGCCAACTTCAAAGGAAAAAATATGAAGAAATTTTGCGGTAAAATCAAAAACTGGATCGTAAATCATCTGCCGACGAAACGGCGGTTGATACAAATATACGCCGCTTTGCTGTATAACGCCAACATTAAGGGCTTTATCAACGGGCGGATCTATAAGGGCGCGACGAAAAACGCTTGCGTGCCCGGGCTCAATTGCTATTCCTGCCCCGGTGCGATCGCATCCTGCCCGCTCGGCGCGCTCCAAAACGCGTTGGCGGAAAGCGGTACGCGCGCGCCTACGTACATACTCGGGATTATCGTGCTGTTCGGCTTGACGCTCGGCAGAACGATTTGCGGCTTTTTGTGTCCCGTGGGGCTCGGTCAAGAGCTTTTGTATAAGATCAAAACGCCGAAATTGAAGAAGAACAGAGCCACGCGTGTGCTGTCCTATTTCAAATACGTGATTTTGGTTGCCCTCGTGATCGTTGTGCCCATGGTATATTTCGCACCAGGCTTTTGCGAATATATCTGTCCCGCAGGTACGTTCGAGGGGGGACTTGGTTTGCTTTCCAACAAGGCAAACCGCGGCTTGCTTGCCATTCTCGGCCCGCTGTTTACGTGGAAATTTATTTTGCTCGTCCTGATTGTGGTGGGCAGTATTTTCGTGTTCCGTATCTTCTGCCGTTTCCTTTGCCCGCTCGGCGCGCTGTACGGGTTCTTCTGTAAAATCGCGCTGCTTGGCGTAAAGCTGGATAAAAACAAATGTACCGATTGCGGACTTTGTATCGGCGTATGTAAAATGGATACCAAAAAGGTGGGCGACCACGAATGTATTCAATGCGGCGAATGTATTTCCGTTTGTCCGTCCAAGGCGATTTCTTGGAAAGGCTCAAAGCTGTTCGTACGCGGCAACGACGCGGACGCGCCTGCGCAGACGGATTTAAAACCGCTGACGGCTATGGTAAAACCCGCGGCACAATCCGCGGTACAACCCGCGCCCGCACAGGAAGAAACGCCTGTAAACGCGGTGGAGCAACCCAAAGAGGAGGCGCACGATGAACAGAAATAAGATTTTTAAAATCGTTGCGGGCTCTTTGGCGGGAGTGGC
>JAFTQY010000037.1 GCA_017462505.1 Clostridia bacterium | reverse complement strand
GTCCGTTACCTGCGCGCCGCGCGCACGCATTGCCGTGAACGCCGCGTGACCGGGCGTATCGATAAAGGTGATCTGCTTGCCTTTCGCCGTGACCGTGTACGCACCGATACTCTGCGTAATGCCGCCTGCTTCGCCGCTGGTGACGGACGTCGCGCGGATCTTGTCGAGCAAGGAAGTCTTACCGTGATCGACGTGACCCATAACGGTAACGACGGGCGCGCGGGGCACGAGCTTGCTTTCGTCCTCCGCAACCACCGTATCCATCAGCACTTCTTCCGCCGTCTTTTCGGGCTTGTATTCAAGGTCGATCCCCATATCCATCGCGATCATGAGCGCGTTCTCGTAATCGATCGAATCGTTGATCCCCTTCATAATGCCCTCTTTGAACAAACGTTTGGTGATTTCCACCGCCGAAACGCCGAGCTTTTCAGACAGCACCTTCAAGGGAATATCCTTCGTGGTAACGACCGCGTGTTCGATCTTGATCGTAGGAATTTCTTTCTGTTTTGCCTTTTTCGGACCGCGTACCTTTCTGTAACCGCTCTTATCCTCGTCGAAATCCTCCACCGTCATACCCTGCTGCTTGATCAGCGAACGCTTGGACATGGGTTTCTTTTCGGTGTACGTCTTTTCAAAGGTCTTTTTCTTTGCGGGAGCGGAGAACGATTTGTTCTCTCTGCTGGGCATAATCGGCGCGGCGATCGGAGCGCTGCCCGTGGGACGTGCGGGACGTGCGCCTGCCTGCGCGGGTCTTTGACCGAAGGGCTTTTCGCCCTGCGGACGGGTCGGTCTGTCCCCTACGGGACGGGGGCGATAGGTCGTCGTAGCGCCCATATCAACGCCGGGTTTCGCCACGTACACGCCCTGTTCTTGGCCGTTACGGAAATATCTGGGTGCGCGCGGACCTGCGGGCGCGGCGGGTGCTTTGGGCACGAACGTGCGGTTTTCTGCTTTCACCTCTGCCTTTTCTTCCGCCTTTACTTCTGCGGGCTCTTCCGCCTTAGGCGCAACCGTTTCCTGCGGAACGGTAACGGGCTCTTCCGCCGCCTTTTCTTCCACAGGCGTTTCTTCCTTTACTTCCGCCGCCTTTTTCTTGGTCGTTTTCTTCGGTTTTTCCACTTCGGGAGCAGGTTCTTCTACCTTTGCCGCCTGCGCCGCTTTTGCAGCCTCTTCCGCCGCCTTTGCAGCCGCTTCCGCCGCGATACGAGCCTCTTCTTCTGCTCTTGCAGCCGCCTCCGCCGCGTCGCGTTCCGCCTTTTCCGTTTCGATTACGGAGAGCTTTTTAATGATCTCCGAAAGGCTCTTTTCTGTGGAAGAAAGACGCTTTTGCAGCCCGCCGAGCTGCTCGTCGCCTAAAAGTCCCAGTATTTTTTCCACATTTTCGTATTTCTTTGCCATAGGTTCAGTTGTTTCCTCCCGAATAGAATTTAATTTGGGGCTCGCTGTCGGCAACGGAAAGTATTGCCTTGGCGAGGTTTTGGTCTGTAATAGCCACCGCTTTTACGGCAGGGCGGTGCACCGCCGCGCTCAGCGCGCCCTCGTCCGTCATCAAAAACGGACAGGAAAATTTCGCCTGCGCGTTCACCATCGGTTTTAAGGAATTTTTCCCGATCGCGCCGTCCGCGATCAAAAGATACACCCCTTTTTTCTGCCGCTCGATCATCTCCACGCCGAAAATGATCTTGCGCGAGCGAATACAAAAACCGATATAGGTTTCTATTTTATTGTTCACGGAGTTTCCTCCCCGATCCCTTTGTACACGTCCTCGGAAACGTTTGCTGAAAACGCCTTGTTGAGCAGCTTTTTGCCGCTGAGCTTTTTCAAGCACTCCGCGCTGTTGCAAACGTACGCCCCCCGCCCTGCGGCTTTGCCCGTAGGGTCAAGGTAGATCTCGTCGTCCGCCGTCTTTACCACGCGCGTCATTTCCGCCTTGGGTTTCATTTCCCGACAGGCGATACACATACGCATAGGGATCTTTTTCGTCTTGGGCATATTCTTATGCTCCTTTTGCGATTATTCTTCTACGCTCTCTTCTACTTCTTCCGCCTCTTCTGCCGCGATCTGCGCAAGAACCTCCGCCGCCTCGGGCGAGGATTCGCTCTTCACGTCGATCTTCCAACCCGTCAAACGCGCCGCTAATCTTGCGTTTTGACCATCTCTGCCGATCGCCAGCGAAAGCTTGTCGTCGGGCACGATCGCCATCGCGCTCTTTTCGCCGCGCGCCGTTACGGACAATACCGTTGCGGGCGACAACGCCTTATAGATGAACGCCAAGGGGTCTTCGTTCCACAAAATAATATCGATCTTTTCGTCGCCAAGCTCTTCTACGACCGCGTTTACACGCGCGCCGCGATTACCTACGCACGCGCCGACAGCGTCCACTCTCGCGTCGTTGGAAAGAATCGCCATCTTCGTACGGCGGCCCGCCTCACGCGCAATTTCTTTAATCTCCACGATACCCTGCGCAATTTCGGGCACTTGCTCTTCAAAGAGCTTTTTTACCAAACCGGGCGCGCTGCGCGATACCACGATCTGCGAATTTTTCCCGTTGTTCTTTACGCGTTTTACAAACACCTTCAAGCGATCGCCAACCGCATACTTTTCGGTGGGAACGCGATCGAGCGGGGGCATTACCCCTTCGATCTTCTTGTCGCCCAGCTCTACGTAGATGTTGCGCTCGTCGATCTTGCGGATAACACCTTCCATCAGCTCGCCCTCTTTATCCGAAAATTCAGAGAACGTGTTGTCGCGCTCCGCCTCGTGCAATTTCTGCAAGATGACCTGTTTTGCCGTCTGCGCCGCAATACGGCCGAAATCTTTGGGCACGAACACGTTGACGATGGTATCGCCCACCTGATGGGTAGGGTCAAGCTCCTGCGCCTCTTCCAAAGAAATTTCCTTATCCTTGTCCTGTACCTCTTCCACTACGTAACGGGTCGCGCGGAACTCGATCGTTCCGTTTTCCGCGTCCAGCGCAACGGCGATCTCCGCACCGCCGTCAAACTGCTTTTTGTACGCGGACGCAAGCGCGTTTTCAAGCGTCGTGATGAACGCCTCTTCGCTGATACCCTTTTCTCTTACCAAATCGGTAAGCGCAGCAAAAAACTCTTTGTTTTCCATGGTTTCAATCTCCTAATTGAATTTTCGTAAATTTTTGGTTTGTTTTTTCTTTTTATTGTGCACCAAGCTGCAAAATCAAAGCAACCCGTCCAGATCGATCGCGCGGCAGATCTTTGCAATCTTCGCCTTTTCGATCTTTATTTCCTCGCCCTTATCTTCCAAATACACGCACGTTTCGTCGTGTCCTTTCAACGTCAGCTCGAAAAACTTCTTGCCTTTGAGCGGCGCAAACAGCTTTATTTCCACCTTTTGCCCGATACACTTTGCAAAGTCGCGGTCGGTTTTGAGCGGTCTGTCCAAGCCGGGGCTGGACACGTTGAGGGTGTACGGCGCGCCGAACGTAGGATCGACTTCGTCGAGCACGGGATCGATCGCGCGGTGGAACTTTTCGCAAACGTTTAAATCCACGCCCCCGTCGATATCGATATACACGGTAAGCGCGGGCTCTTTGCCCTGTTTAAACTCCACCTCGACGATTTCAACGCCCTGTTCGTCGGCGATCGGCTGCAACGCGTTTTGAATTTCTTCTATCGTTTTCGTTTTCATAATACCCCTGAATAGCATTATTGAGAGCGGTTTTGCGCCGCTCTCAATAACACAATCATTATTAAGTATCCTTATTATACCATTATTTTATGCGAATTGCAAGCGTTTCACGCCACTTTTTCGCAGATTTTAACACAGATTTTACCACAGATTTTCCGCTTTCATATCTTCGTACAAACATTGTACGATATTCAATTGTTCGCCGCGGAAAACATACGGCCAACAAAGCAGGTGCATACCGACGACAACGGCAATTTTCTTGTGCGGATCGATCATCAAATACGTTCCCGCCGCGCCGTCCCAGCCGTATTCGCCCTTTTTCAAGCCCCAAGGCGTGTCGTTGATACGAACGCGAACGCCCAACCCGTACGCATATTCGCCGCCCTGTACGCAGGTAAAGGCGTTTTCCACTTGCATATCCGCATGCGCCGTAGAACGCATCTCCTCCAAGGTCTTTTCCTGTAACAAGCGCGCGCCGTTTTCCGCCGCGCCGCCGTTGGCAAGCGCCACCGCAAATTTCGCGTAATCGTCCACGTTTGAAATCACGCCCGCGCCGCCGCTGTCGTAATTATCCCCTAAAATCAAGCGGTTATACGGCTCGATCTGCCATATATTCCCGTCGGTATCGCAATCGTACATGTCGTACATACCTTTACTTTCGGTATGAAACCCGCTATCCGCCATGCCGAGCGGCTGAAAAATAATCTCGTCCATATACTGAGAAAAACGTTTGCCGCTCGCCTTTTCGATCACCGCCGCCAAAACGTCGTGGCAAAGGCTGTATTGAAACCGCTGACCGGGTTCAAAGGACAAGGGCGTTTTTATAAAAGCGTTCACCCCCTCCTCGGTGGTAGGTTTTCCACCCGTTTTTTGCATAAGCTCTTGCACGGGTTTTGTCTGTACGTCGTACGAAAGCCCCCCGGACATAGTCAAAAGATGGCGCACCGTCATCTTATTTTTCGTAGGCACGGCGTTCCCCTTTTCGTCCGTCAAAAAAGCGTCCTTATACGCAGGAAGATAGCTTTCCACCAAATCGTCCAAAGCCAGCCTTCCCTCTTCGATCAGGCGCATCGCGCAAACCACCGTCATCGGCTTGGTTGCGGAAAACAGATACAGCCGTTCCTTGCCCGTCGGTTGATTACCGTTTGCTACTCCGTAGGAAAACAATTCTTCGTACCCTTTATACAGGCGCACGTCCAAATAAGGCAACCCCTTTTCCCTGCACAGTTTTTCAATGTATTCTTTCGTTTTTTGTCCGTTCATCGCGATACGTCCCCCGTCAAATTCTATTTTTAGTCCAGTTTTCCTTTCGCTTTTACCAGCTCGATAAACACCTTTGCCGTCACGCACGCGTCGTCGAATGCGCGGTGGTGATTAAAGGTAAACCCGTAATGATCGGCGACCGTATTCAGCTTATAATTCGCCAACCGTCCGCGCAAGACCTCTTGCGCCAAGTGTAGGGTATCGTATTGCTTTTTATCAAAGATATACCCGCATTGCTCCCCGTAATAGGATACGAAACGGTAGTCGAACGTCACGTTATGCCCCACCAAGATCGCACCGTCGGTGAATTTGTAAAAATCGGCAAGCACCTGCTCGTATTCGGGCGCGCCGACAAGGTCCGCGTCCTCGATCCCCGTAAAATTGATAATCTCCTTGGACAACCGCTCGGGACACGCCACAAAGGACGAAAATTTTTCTACGATCTCGCCGTTTAC
>JAFTQY010000036.1 GCA_017462505.1 Clostridia bacterium | reverse complement strand
TTTTTATATATGCCGCAAGCGCCGATTTTGATAAAAGCCGTTTCGGGTCGCGACCCGAAACGGCTTTTATCAAAATCGGCGCTTGCGGCATATATAAAAAAACGGTTGACAGCGGCGAGGTTTTGTTATATAATTAAATGCGATCGAATAAAATATCACAAAGGAAAAAAATTATGGGAAATGCTTTTACGGGTTTTTTGACCCAAATGCTCTTTACCGTCGGGGTGATCATTCTTTTCGGGTTCTTGATCGCGATCTGCAACAAAACCTTTTATAAAAATCTGGGCGGGCTGGGCAAAGGCGCTTGCTATCTTACGGGCTTTATCGGCACGCCTATACACGAGCTCGCGCACGCGCTGATGTGTCTTATTTTCGGGCATCAGATCGTCGAGATCAAGCTCTTTCAGATCAGCTCCAAGGACGGAACGCTCGGGTACGTGAACCATAGCTATAACAAGAAAAATCTGTATCAAAATATCGGGAATTTCTTTATCGGCGTCGCGCCTATCATCGTGATCTCCTTGGTTTTGTATCTGCTTTCTTTGTGGCTCGTGCCCAGTATGGCGGCGGAAATGTTCGCGCATACGAAAGGCATTACGACGGAGGACGGGATTTGGAGCGTGTTCAAAACGGTGTTGCTTGCCGTCGGGGACTTTTTCTCGTTTGCGGGCAACGGCAAATGGTGGCTTTTTCTTTTGATCGGCGCGTTTTTGACCTTGCATATGACCTTAAGCGGCGCGGATATCAAAGGCGCGTGGGGCGGTTTGGTGTTTTTATTGCTCCTTTTCCTCGTCGTGGATATCGTCCTTGCGCTTATCAGCGTGTCCGTGCTCGACGCGTTTACGCAGTTTTGTCTGAGCGTGGGCGGGTATTTGACGAGCTTACTGATCCTTTCGCTTATCATTTGCCTGATCGTCGTGGGCTTGTCCTTCGTGTTTAAATTGGTGTTCAGAAGAAGATAATAACAAAACGGAAAACAGCCGAGCAATTTGCTCGGCTGTCGGTTTTTTAACAGGGCTCGACCGAAAGAACGGTCAAAAGATTTTCGCGGACTTGGAATTTGATTTCAAGATCCGCAAAGCGCATACCGTAGATACGCGTTTCGTCCTCCTGATAAGAGGGGCGGGGGTCGTCGGCAAGGCATTGCAAAAGCCCCGTCCGTTTCTCTTGAGGAATTTTTGCAAGCAAGTTTTCCGCAAGCTCCACTTCCAAACGGTGGTTTTCGTGCTCTGCGGCGTAACCGCCCGTAGCCGTCGGCACGCAGTCGGCAAAGGGCAGATAGGGCTTGATATCGAGAATAGGCGTTCCGTCCAAAAGATCCGCGCCCGAAACGATAAGCACGCAGCCTTCGTTTTCCCGCTTTTCCACGCGCAAAAGCTTTACGCAGGACAGACCGATGGGGTTGGGACGGAAAGGGGAGCGGCTTGCAAACACGCCCACGCGCTTATTTCCGCCAAGACGGGGCGGGCGAACGGTCGCAGACCAGCCTTCTCTGTGCGCGGCGGAAAAATCGAAGAGCAGCCAAAGATGAGAAAATTCCTCGATGCCGCGGAGTGCGTCGGGGTTTTTATATTCCGACTCGAAAACGATCTCCGCTTGCAGAGCGGGCGCTCTGCCGCTTTGTCTGGGGATACCGAATTTTTCTTTGAAATCGCTGTGGATACGCGCGATCGGTTTTATCAAAAGTCCCTTTTCCATAGTAAAAATATTATAACGCTTTCTTTTTCGTTTGTCAAGGGCGGGAAAATAAGAAAAAAATCAAGAAAATTTCGCGCGCATATGCGAAAAGGATTGAAAATATCCGCATTTTATACTATAATATTTCTGTTCTTACAAGCGTCGCGTTTCGGCGCTTAAAAAGGAGTGTTTACCGTGAAACTCACCGACATTTTTGAAAGCAAGAAATATGCCCTTTCTTTCGAGGTATTTCCCCCGAAAACGGACGACGTTTACGACAGCGTCAAGACGAGTACGGAGGAGATCGCCTCTCTTTCGCCCGCTTTTATGAGCGTTACCTACGGCGCGGGCGGGGGTACGAGTAAGTACACCCTTGCCATTGCGGAAAATATCAAACGGGAGTGGAGCGTGGAGTCCTTGGCGCACCTCACCTGCGTTTCGTCTACCCAAGAGACGGTGCGCAGCCGTATCGAGGATTTTAAAAGGGCGGGGATAGAAAATATCATGGCGCTGCGCGGGGATATTCCCGCAAGTATGCAGGGCGCGGACAGGAGCGCGTGGGCGTACAAGCACGCCGTCGATCTTATCCGCGAGATCAAGCAAAGCGGCGGGGAGTTTTGTATCGGCGGGGCTTGTTATCCCGAAGTACACCCCGAAAGCGAAAACCAGAGCGAGGATATCAAATACCTCAAAGAAAAGGTGGACGCCGGTTGTGATTTTTTGACCACGCAGATGTTCTTTGACAATAATCTTTTGTATAATTTCTTGTACAAGATCCGCCAAGCGGGGATCGAAGTGCCCGTGATCGCGGGGATCATGCCCATCACCAACGCAAAGCAGGTGGAACGGGCGATCTCGCTGTCCGGCTCGTTTATGCCCCAGCGGTTCAAAACTCTCGTGGATAAATTCGGGAATGATCCTGCCGCGATGAAACAGGCGGGTATCGCGTACGCGACCGACCAGATCATCGATTTGTACGCAAACGGTATTCAATGCGTGCACGTGTATTCGATGAACAAGCCCGACGTGGCGGCGACCATTCAAAAAAATCTTTCTCATATCGTAGGTAAAAATGTATAATATCCGCGTGAAAACTTTCTCCTTGCCCAAGGCGGACGAGAAAGAAATATTGCGCTATGCGGGCAGTAAAGAGGCGGACGCGGGCCTGCGGGCCTTGCTTTCGGAATGTCTTATAGAAAGCGAGAGGGCGATTTCTCCCCGCGCTTGTTATTGCGAGCTGACGAAAACGGATTTTTACCGCTTGGTAGACGGCGCGGCGCAAAGCGAAGGGCTGAAAGCGCGGCTTTGCGGTTGCGATAGGGTGGTTTTGTTCGCGGCGAGCGTGGGCTTGGAAACGGATAGGCTGATGGAAAGATACGCGAAGATCTCGCCCGTAAAATCGCTGTTGTTTCAAGCGATCGGCGCGGAGCGTATCGAGTGCCTTTGCGAGGTTTTGTGCGAGGGCTTGAAGGGGGAATACGGCGACGTTACCGCTCGGTTCAGCGCGGGATACGGGGATTTTCCCCTGTCGGCGCAAAGGGATATTTTCCGCTTGCTCGATTGCCCGAAAAAAATCGGCGTGAGCTTGACGGACGGGCTTTTGATGACCCCGACAAAGTCGGTGACGGCGGTGGTCGGGCTCGGACGGAGCGCGGACGAGCGCGGCTGCGGGGCGTGCGATAAAAGGGATTGTGCTTTGCGTAAGGAGTAAAAGAATGAAGGTCTTGGAATTCTTACAACGAAATATCGTGGTCTTGGACGGCGGTACGGGGACTTTGTTACAGCAAGCGGGCTTGCCGCTTGGGGAGTTGCCCGAACGCTGGAGCGTGACCAAAGCAGAGGTTTTGCAAAATATCCACCGCGCGTATTACGACGCGGGGAGCAATATCGTCTGCACGAATACCTTCGGCGCGAATACTTTGAAATTTTCCGAAACCGAATTGGAGGAGATCGTTAAGGCGGGCATAGAAAACGCGCGTATTGCGGCGGCTGCGTCCACGGGCAAGCAGGAAAAATTCGTTGCTTTGGATATCGGTCCGTTGGGCAAGCTGTTAAAGCCCTACGGGGATTTCGATTTCGAGGCGGCGGTTTGCGTGTTTGCCAAGACGGTGCGCCTTGGCGCGAAATACGGCGCGGACCTCGTCTTTATCGAAACGATGAGCGATAGCTTGGAATGTAAGGCGGCGGTTTTGGCGGCGAAAGAAAACTGCGAGCTGCCCGTGTTCGTTTCCTGTGCGTACGGCGCGGACGGGAAACTGATGACGGGGGCGTCGCCTGCGGCGATGGTCGCTATGCTCGAGGGTTTGGGCGCGGACGCGGTGGGCGTGAACTGCTCGGTCGGTCCTGCGCAGACGGCGGGCGTGGTAAGCAAATTGCTTGAAAAAGCCTCTGTTCCCGTGCTCGTAAAGCCCAACGCGGGCTTGCCCGTATCGGACGGGGAAAGGCTTCGTTATGATATTGACGAAAAACAGTTCGCGGCGTATATTGCGGAATTCGTCAAGCAGGGCGCAAGACTGATCGGCGGCTGTTGCGGTACGACCCCTGCGTATATCCGCGCGGTAACGGCGGCGATCGGGGGTATGTCCCCGCGCCCGATAGAAAAGAAAAATATCACTTGCGTTTCCTCGTATACGCACGCGGTGGAGTTCGACAGACCTGTTTTGATCGGCGAGCGCATCAACCCAACGGGCAAAAAACGCTTTCGTCAAGCCCTTATAGAGGGGGACGTGGGGTACGTTTTAAACGAGGGCGTTACCCAACAGGAAAAGGGGGCGCATATCCTCGACGTGAACGTGGGCGCGCCTGAGATCGACGAGAAAACGGAGCTCGTTCGTTACGTAGAAGAATTGCAGGCGGTCATTGATTTGCCCTTGCAGTTGGATACGGCAGACCCCGTTGCTTTGGAAAGGGCGATGCGCCGCTATAACGGCAAACCGCTCGTCAATTCCGTCAACGGAAAAAAGGAAAGCATGGACGCGGTGTTTCCGCTTGTTAAAAAGTACGGCGGCGCGGTCGTGGCTTTGACCTTGGACGAGAACGGAATTCCCGACGGCGCGGAAGAACGGGTAGCTATCGCTGAGAAAATCATTGCCGAGGCGGCGAAATACGGTATTGAAAAGAAAGATATCCTCGTCGATACCTTGGCGATGTCCGTCAGCGCGGACAAGAACGCGGCGAAAAATACCCTGCGCGCCCTCCGTAAGGTCAAAGAGGAGCTTGGCGTGCATACCTCGCTTGGGGTTTCCAACGTTTCGTTCGGCTTGCCCAACCGCGAGAGCGTCAATGCGAATTTCTTTGCTTTGGCGCTTGAAAACGGGCTTTCGGCGGCGATTTTAAACCCCAACTCCCTTGAAATGCTCAAAACCTATCACGCGTATCTTGCGTTGTCGGGGCAGGACGAAAATTGCGCGGAATATATCCGCTTTGCAAGCCAACTCCCCGTCCAAACGCCGAGCGGAGCAAGCGTTGCTTCAGCTTCGGTCAAACAGAGCGAAATAAACGGAAAAACGCCCTTACAAGAGGCTATCGTAAAAGGCTTAAAGGACAAAGCGGGTGTGGAATGTCAAACGGTTTTGGCACAAAAGACGGCGTTGGAAACGATCGAGGACGAAATCGTGCCCGCGCTCGATGAGATCGGCAAGGCGTACGAGGAAAAACGGGCGTATCTGCCTCAGCTTTTGATGAGCGCGGAGGCGGCGAAAGCGGCGTTTGAGAAAATTCGGCTTTGTTTGTTAAGCAAGGGCGAACGAGCGGTGAAAAAGGGCAAGATCGTGCTTGCGACGGTGAAAGGGGATATCCACGATATCGGTAAAAATATCGTAGCGACCATGCTTGAAAATTACGGCTTTGAAGTCGTCGATTTGGGTCGTGACGTACCCGCGGAACGGGTCTTACAGGCGGTGGAGGAAACCAACGCCCCGATCGTGGGTCTGTCTGCTTTGATGACGACCACCCTGCCGTCCATGGCGGAAACGGTGGCTTTGTTAAAGGAAAAAACGCCGTGGGTGAAGATCGTCGTCGGCGGCGCGGTGTTGACCCAAGAATACGCGGACAAGATCGGCGCGGACGGGTACGCAAAGGACGCGATCGCCTCCGTCCGTTTCGCCGAAAAAGTATGCAAAAAATAAAGAATATGCAGTATTTTATGCAATTATACGGAATATTCACAAAATATCCGAAAAACCGTGAAAGTTTTATGAATAAAGGAATAAAAAAGGTTTGACAAAGGGTGTTTTGCGGTGTATAATGAGTGCATAAAATGAATATAAATGCAACGCGAAAGCGTGAAAGGAGAAAAAATCATGGAAAAGAAAGACATTAAAAAAGTAGTCCTGGCTTATTCGGGCGGTTTGGATACTTCGATCATTATTCCTTGGCTCAAAGAGAATTACAACAACTGCGAGGTCATCGCGGTGAGCGGGAACGTAGGGCAGGCGGACGAGCTGGACGGTTTGGAAGAAAAGGCTTTGAAAACGGGCGCGTCTAAGCTGTACGTAGAGGACTTGACGGACGAGTTCGTGGACGAATACGTTATCCCGAGCATGCAGGCGGGGGCGAAGTATGAAGAATACTTGCTGGGAACTTCTTTTGCCCGTCCCGTTATCGCAAAGCGGATCGTCGAAATCGCGAAAAAGGAAGGCGCGGACGCGATCTGTCACGGCTGTACGGGTAAGGGGAACGATCAGGTGCGTTTCGAGCTGACGATCAAGGCGTTTGCGCCCGATATGCATATTATCGCGCCGTGGCGTGAATGGTCGATCAAGTCCCGTGAAGAGGAGATCGATTACGCAGAGGCGCACAACGTGCCTTTGAAGATCAACCGCGAAACCAACTATTCCAAGGATAAGAATTTGTGGCATTTGAGCCACGAGGGCTTGGATTTAGAGGACGCGGGGAACGAGCCGCAGTATGAAAAGGAAGGGTTCTTGGAAATGGGCGTTTCGCCTTTGCAAGCGCCCGATAAGCCCACGTATATCGAGCTGGAATTCGAAAAGGGCAAGCCCGTGGCGCTCGACGGCAAGAAGATGAGCGCAAAGGAAATTATCCTTGCTCTCAATAAGGTAGGCGGAGCAAACGGTATCGGTCTTTTGGACATTGTAGAAAATCGTTTGGTCGGTATGAAGTGCCGCGGCGTTTACGAAACTCCCGGCGGT
>JAFTQY010000035.1 GCA_017462505.1 Clostridia bacterium | reverse complement strand
TCCTGTCCTTTTATTGATATTTTTATTTTTTCTTTTTTTAGTTTGCGGAATCTTTTCCGCGCTGTTCCGCGCCGAAAAAATCAATCGGCAAGCAACGTGTTTGCACCACGGTCGAGTGCGACCACACCCGTACGGCACATTTCCAAAATGCCGAACGGCTGCATGAGCTTTACAAACGCGTCGATCTTAGACGGGTTGCCCGTCACTTCGATACACATACCCTCGGTGGAGTAGTCGATTACGCTCGCGCGGAATACGTCAACCGCCTTCATAAAGTCGTTTCTGTGTTCCGATTTGTTCAGCACCTTGATCAGCATCAACTCGCGCTTGATCGGTTCGTCTTTCAGCACTTCCACTTTTTTGACGACGTACAGCTTTTTCAGTTGATTGATGAGCTGTTCTTTTACGTAATCGTCGCCGCGCATCGTGATGGTGATACGGGAATATTCGCTGCGTTCCGTTTCACCTACGGTAAGGGTGTCGATGTTGAAATTACGACGGGTGAACATTGCCGTCACACGCGTCAAAACACCTGCTTTGTTATCTACGTACACTGCTATAACGAATTTATTATTTTCCATACTTTTCTCCTTTTCGCCACGCCTTATACTTTGGTGATGATGTCGCTGATTGCGCCGCCGGGGGGCAACATCGGCAATACCATTTCGTCCTTATCGATTCTAACGTCGATGACGGTAGGCTTGCCTGCCTTTACCGCCGCCTCAAACGCGCGTTTGAATTCGATGGGCGTTTCCGCCAGCACCCCTTCCGCGCCGAACGATTTTGCCAACGCCACGAAATCGGTCTTTCTCGAAAGCACCGTGTTCGAATATCTCTTGCCAAAGAACAACGTCTGCCATTGTCTAACCATACCCAAAACGCCGTTGTTCAACAACACGATAACCACGGGAATTTTGTAGGTGACAGCCGTCGCCAGCTCGTTCAGGTTCATACCAAAGCTGCCGTCGCCCGTAATCAATACTACGGGATCTTTCGTTGCCACATACGAGCCGATCGCCGCGCCCAGACCAAAGCCCATCGTACCCAAACCGCCGCTCGATACAAAACGACGGGGACCGTCGAATTCTACGTACTGCGCCGTCCACATTTGGTGCTGCCCTACGTCCGTTGCGATCACGGTGTTGGCAGGCTTCGCCGCATTGATAATCTCGAACACCTGTTTAGGGCTAAGAGGCGAAACGTTTGCCTCCGCGATTTCTTCTTCGAATTGTTTTTCTTCGGCTTTTAACTGCTTAACACGAGCAAACCAATCGGGTTTTGCACTCTCTGCACACTTTGTCGCGATACGCTTGAACGAATCTTCCACGTCGCCGACCAAACCAAGATCAACGCGCACGTTTTTATTCACTTCCGCGCTGTCGGGATCAAGCTGAATAATCTTGCTCTGCTTTGCAAACTTGGACACGTTGCCCGTCGCACGGTCGGAGAAACGCACGCCGATACCCAAAATCAAATCGGCTTCGTTCTGCGACATAGACGACGCGTAATGCCCGTGCATGCCCTGCATACCCAAAAATCGTTCGTTGTCCTGCGGAACGGACGACAGCCCCATAAACGAACAACCGATCACCGCGCCGATCTTTTCTGCAAACGCCACGATGTCCTTGCCCATGCCAAGACCTGCCGCGCCGCCGCCAACGTATATGTACGGCTTTTTCGCGCTGTTGATAAGCTCTACCGCTTTGTCGATCAAATCTTCCTTTACCTTGGGCAGGGGCATTTTTTCCACCACGCCCTGCGGCTCGTAATCGTATTTGCCCACCTGCACGTCCTTGGGTATATCGATAAGGACGGGGCCGGGTCTGCCCGATTTCGCGATCGCGAACGCTTCGCGGATTGTATCCGCCAAGTCTTCAATTTTGTTCACGAAATAGTTGTGTTTTGTAATCGGCAGGGTTACGCCCGTTATGTCGATTTCTTGGAAACTGTCTTTACCGATGAGCGAGCAAGGCACGTTGCCCGTGATCGCCACCATCGGGATACTGTCCAGCATCGCCGTTGCAATACCCGTCACCAAATTGGTCGCGCCCGGGCCGCTGGTAGCGATACAAACGCCGACCTTGCCCGTCGCGCGCGAATACCCGTCCGCTGCGTGCGCCGCGCCCTGTTCGTGCGCCGTCAATACGTGGTTGATCTTATCCTTGTATTCGTAAAGCGCGTCGTAAATATTGATAACTTGACCGCCGGGATAACCGAATACGTCGGTAACCCCCTGTT
>JAFTQY010000034.1 GCA_017462505.1 Clostridia bacterium | reverse complement strand
CCGCTATTTCACGACGACGGCGGTTGGCGTTGCGGGCGAAAAGAAAATTTTTGCCGATAAAAACACCTTTAAGTGCGTTATGTGCGTGGGTGGCAACGGCGAGATCGACGGCAAGAGCGTGTCGCTTGGGGACAGCTGGTTTGTGCCCGCGGGCTATGGCGAAGTGCTTTTGAAAGGGGATATGCAACTGATCGTTGCGGAGGTTAGAAAATATTACGTGGGTATCGACCTTGGCGGCACGTTCATCAAGGGCGGTATCGTGGACGATCTGGGCAATATTATCTACGAGGACAAAGCGCCTACCGAAAGTGAAAAGGGCGCGGAAAAGGTAGCGGAAAATATCGCCGCGCTTGTTCAAAAGCTCTTGAAAAAGGTCGGGCTTGGCACGGACGACGTGGAAGGGATCGGCATGGGCGTTCCCGGTATGATCGACAGCAAAAAGGGCAACGTGATCTATTCCAACAATCTGGCTTGGAAGGATTTTAATATCGGTCCGAAGGTATCCGATTTGACGGGGTTGCGCGTGAAAATTGCCAACGACGCCAACGTAGCGGCGCTCGGCGAAGTGAAATTCGGCGTGGCGAAAGGGTACGACAGCGCGATTTTGTTGACCCTCGGCACGGGCGTTGGCGGCGGTATCGTCGTGGACGGCGTACTGATCGAGGGAAATAAATCGGCGGGTGCGGAGCTTGGTCATTCGGTCATTGTGGAGGGCGGCGAACAATGCACCTGCGGCAGAAAGGGGTGTTTGGAGGCGTATGCGTCGGCGACGGCGATCATTCGCGACACCAAGCGCGCCATGCAGGCGGATAAGAACAGCAAGATGTGGGAAATCGGCTCGCTCGATAACGTGACGGGCAAGACGGCGTTTGATTATAAGGATATCGACGGGGCGGCAAAAGAGGTTGTGGATAGATATATCGCCAACCTTGCCTGCGGTATCACGAACTTTGCAAACATTTTCCGTCCCGAGGTGGTGATTTTGGGGGGCGGCGTGTGCGCGCAGGGCGACGCGCTGGTGAAACCCTTGCAGGAGCTTCTTAATAAAGAGCTTTTCGCGGGCGAGTTAGGTCCGCAAGTGCCTATCGTGATCGCGGAGCTTGGCAACTTAGCAGGGCTTTTGGGCGGCGCGGCGCTTTTAATGGAGTAAAAACTTTGCGCAGGCGGCGCGATTTCGATCGCGCCGCCTGCGGATATTCGTAAACGAACGGAAAACTTTTTTATAAAACTTAAAAAAGAGCGTAAAAACAGTTGACAAATTTTTGAAAAAATTCTATACTATATAAGCACTTTGCCGAAAGGGAAAGCGAAATAGAATAGCTTATAATATAAATGCACTGTTAGCTCAACTGGATAGAGCGTCGGTCTACGGAACCGAAGGCTAGGAGTTCGAACCTCTTACGGTGCACCAGGAAAGCGGGTTATGGTTTGCGCCATGACCCGTTTTTCCCTTTTACGCAAGGATCAAAGCAGATGGAAAAAACAAAGAAAACCTTTTATACAAGTAAATATTTTCACTTAGCCGTCTGCATAGCCTTGGCGGTGACTGTCGCTTTGATTTTGTTACCCTTTGGCACGTCGAAAGGGCAATCGGGACACGATATAAAATATCACCTTAACGTGATTCGCGCTCTTGCGACGGCTTGGGACAACGGGAGCTTTTTTAGCAAAGTCATGGAGCTGATCGGCGGGGATTACGGTTACGGCACGGGGCTTTTTTATTCCACCCTGCCTGCAAGCGTCTGCGTTTTCTTTATGAAGGTTTTCCATTTACCCGTGATGGGCGCGCTGTATGTAGAGATGCTTTTGCTCTTTTCTGCGGCGGCGATCACGGCGTACTGTTTCCTTTTCAGAGTATTCAAAAGCGGGCTTTTGGCGGCGATCGGTGGGGTGACGTATCTTTTTTACCCTTACTTTTTGTGGAATTTATACGTGCGCTTTGCGTTTACCGAAATCTTTTTGATGTTGGCGATCCCCCTTATTGTTTGGGGTGTGTACGAGCTATTATACAGGCAAAACCCGCGCGCCTTTTTGCCGCTGTTTATTTTGGGGTATACGCTGTCGATTTTCTCGCACGTGACCATGACGTTATACATGACCCTGCTTTTGCTTGTGTGGCTGTTGATCGATTACAAACGGGTGTTTAAAGGCAAAAACGTGCTGTATTTCGCGATCGGCGCGGCGGTAGTGCTCTTGATCACGGCGAGTTATTATTTGCCCATGCTGGTCAATTACGGGGTTACCGCGACGGATACCATGAGCAAAACGCCCGCGCAAATGGAAAAGAATACCAAAAAATATTTCACCGAACAGGTCCTGATGTGGGATTATAAATTTTCGGTCGCGCTTACAATTTTATATGCGCTTTGGTATGCGTTTTTGGCGCGCGGCAAACGGACGGCGGGCAGAACGTCGGTGCTGGTTTGCTCGGCGTTGGTCGCTCTGCTATTTACCCATTATTTCCCGTGGCAGTACATGCCCAACTTTTTGCGCATGATACAGTACACCTTCCGCGTGTTATTGCTTGGCGGCGTGCTCGCGGCTTTGCAGGTTTGTATTTTGGTTAAAGAGGTATTTTTCGCCATAGCCGAAAAACGGAGCGCAGCACAAGGCGCATCTAACGACGCGCCTATGTTTGCGGAACCAGTCCGCAAACAAAAATTGTTTAGCAAGCGCAACGTAATAAGATTTTTGCCGTCGTTGGTGCTGAGCGTGGGGCTACTCTTTTGCGGCCCGCAGGCGCTGTTACATAATCGGGCAATGCTCCATGCGTACGATCATGCGTTGACAAGCGCGGATACGGCGATGGACGAGCTGACGGGGCGCAGTGAGTTTTACGGACTGGGCGCGGGTAAGCACGGGGATTATTTTCCGAATAATTGCAAGTGGAATTACGTTTCCACGCGGTTGCGGGGAAAGCTGATTGCCGATACGGATATGAAACTGTCCGAGCTTGCCGATTATCGCGCTCTTAAACAGATATCCTTTGTCGTACAGCCCAGCGAGGCGGGGTGCGTGCTTTTGAACGTGCCGTATGCCGTCTTTGAGGGGGTGGAGGTTTACCGTTTCCGTACAACGTACAGCAATCGCGCGTTAAAAATTACGGCGCAAAGGGATAACGGCGGCAAGCAGGTGCGCTTGGACGTAGCGGGGGACGGCAACGAGAGCAAAATTATTTTGTCCTATAAAAACGCGCCCGATTTTCAGGCTTATTTGGAAGAAACGGCGTTTGGCGTTTTGGTTTTGAAGGGGGACGTGACCGCGACGAACCTCAAAAAAGAACGTGCGGGCAAATATTCGTTGGAAGTTACGGCGGGCGAAAACGGCGGTGTTTTGGAGCTCCCGTCCTATTATTATAAGGGGTATACGCTGACCTTGGCGACGGCGGACGGCAGGCGGATTTCGGTTTTGCCCGTGCACGGTAGAAACGGGTTTGTGGAGGCGGAAATCACCGAAAGCGGCACGTTGTACGTGGAATTTTCCGCGCCCTATTTAACGGCGGCGACGGTTTTGACTACGGTCGGCGCGGTCGCATTTGTCGGCGCGGTCGCTTGGTGTGTGTTCTATAAACAGAAAAAGGGTGTTTTAACCGAGGCGGAAAGGACGTCCGACGGCGAATAAAGGAGGGGCGATGATCAAGGCGTTTCTCAATAAAAAACAGAATAGCAAACGCTTTCACGCGGCGGTATGTTTGGTGCTGATCGCGCTGGCGGCGTTGGCGTTTTTGCCGTTTTTATGCTCTGATATACATTCGGGGCACGATTTAAAATACCATTTTGGCGTGATACGCGCGCTGTCCGTGGCGTGGGATAAAGGGAGCTTTTTCGGCAAGACCATGGAGCTGATCGGCGGTGATTACGGGTACGGTACGGGGCTTTTCTATTCCACGATCCCTGCGGGGATTTGCGTGTCGCTGATGAAAATACTCGGCGTTTCCATGATCGGCGGGATTTATTTAGAGATCGTCATGCTGTTTTCGTTGGGGGGGATTTTTGCGTATTTTTTCCTGCGCAGAGCCTTTCGCGACGACCGCGTTGCGGCAATCGGGAGCGTAGTGTATTTGCTCTTTCCCTATTTCCTGTGGGACGTGTACGTGCGCTTTGCCTTTTCGGAAATCTTTTTGATGGCGACGCTGCCCATGATCGCGTGGGGGGTGTACGAGCTATTATATCGTGACAACCGCGCGGCGTTTTCGGCTTTGTTTATCGTTGGGTATACTCTGTCGATACTCTTGCATTTTACAATGACGGTGTACGTTACGATCTTTTTGGCGGTGTGGCTGGCTGTCCATTTTAAACGGGTATGCACCAAACAAAACCTTTTCTTTTTTGGACTTGCGACGTGTATCGTAGTGTTGCTCGCGGCGGGGTATCTCGTGCCGATGCTGTCTAATTATACGCTCACGCAGACGGAAAGCATGGGCAGGGGAGCAAAAATGCTGTTTAAAAACAGCCTTGGCGGGTTTGGAAATTTCTATCTTCTGTCAGGTTTTTTATACGTGTTGCTTGTGGGGGCGGTGTATACGGCGAAATATCTGCGCACGCCAAAAATGCAACGCACGAAAAACAGGCTGGCGCTTGTTGCGTGTTGGGGGCTGTTGATCTTTATGTATTCCCCCCTGTTCCCGTGGGGGATATTGCCCGAAATTATGGGCATGATACAATATCCCTTCCGCTTGATGCTGATCGGCGGGATTTTGGTTGCCCTGCAAGCGGCAACTCTGATCAAGGATATCTTCTTTACGGAAAAGAGCGCCGAAACGGCAAATGCGGAAACGGAAGATATGTCGTGTGACTGCGCGGGTGCGCGCGTATGTAATCGCGTTCGCTTGCAAAAAATCATGCTCTGGATTTGCTGTGCGCTTTGCGTAATAAACGTGCTGGCTATGCCCTTTTCGCTTTGCCGCCGCGTTCTGTCCACGACCCGTTCCGACGTGCCGATGGCACAGGTTTCGGGGTATAGCGAGTTTGACGGGTTGGGGGTGCGAAAGAATGGGGATTATTTCCCCAAGGGCTGTACGTACGAATACGCAGCTACCCGTTTGAATACGGATATGGTTGCGGAAACGAACGTGAGCATTTACGAGCTGTCCGATTACGACGGTTGGAAACAAGTTTCTTTCTTGGCGGAAAGCGACGGTTATGCGGTGCTGAATATCCCGTATGCGCTGACGGCAAACCTTGCTCTGTATCGCTTTGAAACGGCGTATCATGGCGGCGCGCTTGCCGTGACGGCGGAAATCTATGACGGCGGCGCGAAAACAAAAATTCTGTTCCCCGATTACGACAAGGAAAGCAAAATTATTTTGTCCTATGAAAACGCGCCTGATTTTAAGGCGTATTTGGAAGAAAGAGCGTTTGGCGTTTTGGCTTTGGAGGGGGACGTGACCGCGACGAACCTCAAAAAAGAACATGCGGGCAAATATTCGTTGGACGTTGCGGCGGGTGAAAACGGCGGCGTTTTGGAACTCCCGTCCTATTATTACAAGGGGTATACGCTCACCTTGGCGACGGCGGACGGCAGGCGGGTTTCGGTTGCGCCCGTGCATGGTAGAAATGGGTTTGTGGAGGCGGAAATCACCGAAAGCGGAACGCTTTACGTCGAGTTTACGGGCGAGGAATTTGACTTCGCTTACGTCTTGACGGCGCTTGGTGGGGTCTGCGCGGTGGGGTTGTTTGCCGCGGCTTGGATATTCCAAAAGAAAAAGAAAACGAAATAAAAAAAGAAAACAGCTCGGACGGTTGTCGGGCTGTTTTTTGATGGCACGGCTTTTTTCCTGCGGTCATATATTGTAAGGGGAGCGTTTTGCGCTCTCTTATAATCAGGAGGGAAAACTATGTGTTGTAATCAAAACGAAAATACGCGCGGCTGTTTTGGCGGTTGCGGTTCATCGGAAAACGGTGTTTTTATCAATCCCATTCCCCGTTATATTGCAGGTCCGATCGGTCCAGCAGGTCCGCAAGGTCCAGTCGGTCCCACAGGTCCGCAGGGTGAAGTAGGTCCTGTCGGCCCCGCAGGTCCACAGGGTGAAGTAGGTCCAGTCGGTCCCGCAGGTCCACAGGGAGAACAAGGTCCCGTAGGTCCGCAAGGTCCACAGGGCGAACAGGGTGAGCCGGGTGAAGTAACCCCTGCAGAGGCGGTAGCCAATGCAGTGGTAACGGGGTCAACGCCTGAAAGCAATGCGGAAAAGATCAACGAAATTTTGGCGGCGCTCCGTGCGGCGGGCTTGATGGAAACGTAATACTGCATAAAAAAACCGAAGTCCACAAGACTTCGGTTTTTCCCTGTTTCAATCGACCAAACCAAGCAAATAATCGGTGCTTTCCTCAAAGAAAAGCGAAAGAGTGATCAATGCGCTGGCGGTGGGCTCGTTTTTGTGTAGCTCCCACTTTGCAATCGCCGACTGGCTTATGCCCGTCTTTTGCGCCAGTTCCAGTTGGCTTAAATTATGCTGTTGACGAAGTTCTTTTAACCGTTCCCCAAATCTCATACTTTTATTATAGCAAAGTGTAAGTAAAAAAAGACTTGACAAGTCATATAAGACTTGGTATAATAAAAAGAAAAGGAGAAAAGATATGTCAAATTCTTTGGAAGAGAAAGGGCGGTTGCCGAATGGGCTTTTTACCGCATTACGTTTTTTTATTATAATCATGTTCCTATTGTTTGCGGTGTGCTCGTTTGCATTTTATGCCGCGCCGACCATGATGTTTATGGGAGAAAAGGGGGAAACGGTATACGAACTTGCAAAGCTGGAAGAGGCGTTTGCGAAAAATCTGTTGGTTTTTGCGTACGTAATTGTCGGATTTGCGGTTGTCGTGGGGGCGTTGTTTATTTTGCCGCAGACGGCAAACCGAAAATATTACGTCGTTTGGTTACATGAAATCGTTGCTTTCATCTCTACGGTGTTGTGCGTGTGCGTGCTGATCCAAGTTTGCAAAGGCATAGATTTTGTCAAGGAATGGGGATTTGAAACGGGCGCGGGCTTGATTTTGCCGTTGGTGTTTATCATTTTGGGATTGACAGCTAATTTACTCGGCGTATTTTTATGGCGGTTTTTCGGCGGAGAAAGGGCTTTAAAAGAGGACGCGCAGGCGTACGTATCTACGGTAATTTTGCCGTCCAAGCCTACGGAAGTGGAAAAGCCCCTTACTCGTATGCCCCTAAGCATAAATCTTATGACAAAGTTTTATAAAAGAAAGTGTTATTATACAATTGTGATGTGGGGTATTGTCTTTGCTGTTTTTCTGTTAGCTGGTATTTTAATGGGGAGTGCAAAAAATGGAATACATCCCATTTATCTTTTGCATCTACATAGGGGGTCTGTGAATAAGCGGTATGATTTATTAAGTTGCGTGGTATTTGCTTTGCTTATTGCGGCGTGTTTCGTGCTTATCGTTATGTGCTTTACAGCGATAGTATTTCGTTTGGGGGCGCAGAAAAAAGTGTGGAATTTTAAACACAATAATACTTTGTTTATAATTGGACAAGTCGTTTTTGTCGTAGCAATTCTAATAGGAATGTTTGTAATATATCTTGCTTGTAATAATATTACGAAACTTGATCTGAATATGTTAAATCACAATTATACTTGTTGGGAAGTTTCAAGTCCGACGGATTTCCGCGCCAAATGTCTCAGTCTTTTGACAATGCTTTTACTGGGAATTTTAATTTTCGAGATATATCGTATCCTGTTACAAAACAAAATAAGAAAGTTGAAAAAGAATGAGGACTTTTCCTCCGACGTGGTATATTACGAAAATCATTTTTTGGAACGTCGAGCGGAATACAAAACGTATCGTGCCGAGCTCCGCGCGTATAATCTCCAAATGTACCGTTATCGCCGCGCGCAAACTGCGTTAGAGTAAAATTCTCGTTTTCTGTCATCGCGAGAACGCGACAGCGTTCGCGGCGATCTCAAACAAGCGAAAAAACAAATAAAAAAACCGAAGTCCACAAGACTTCGGTTTTTGTTTTTCCTTAATCCTTACTCGCCTTTGAAGGGGAGAAGTGCGGTGATTCTTGCACGTTTGATAGCCGTTGCAAGGGTTCTCTGGTGTGCAGCGCACGTACCGCTCATTCTGCGGGGCAAAATTTTGCCGCCTTCCGTGATGAATTTTTTAAGACGGTTTACGTCCTTATAATCGATTACGTCAAGCTTTTCCTGGCAGAACGCGCAAACCTTTTTACGGGGCGCTTTTTTGTATGCCTTTTTAACAGGTGCTTTTTCTTCCATGATTTTACTCCTTT
>JAFTQY010000033.1 GCA_017462505.1 Clostridia bacterium | reverse complement strand
GGCGATAAGGTAACGCCGGGCGTATTGCTAAACGCATGTAGCGTATATCCTCAGGATATCTTGCGCGTACAAGGTGTTAAGGGTGTTCAGGACTATATCCTTGAACAGGTACAAACGTTTATCCGTTCGCAGGGCGTTGAAATCAACGACAAGCACGTTGAAATCAACGTTCGTCAGATGCTTAAAAAGGTCCGCGTAGAAAACGCAGGCGACACCAACCTGTTGCCCGGCGAGCTTGTGGATATGGTTACGTTCCAGGACGAAAGCGCGAAAGCGATGGCAAACGGCGGCAGACCCGCGCTTGCAAAACGTGTGCTTTTGGGTATTACGAAAGCGGCGCTCGCAACCGATTCCTTCCTGTCGGCGGCGTCCTTCCAGGAAACGTCGAGAGTTCTCACCGAGGCGGCGATCCGCACCAAGCGCGATTACCTTGTCGGTTTGAAGGAAAACGTTATCATCGGTAAGCTGATCCCCGCAGGTACGGGTACAAAATCCTACAAGAACATCACGCCTCAGTATATCGGCGGCTACAATCCCGTAGTGGAAAATGCAGCGGCGGAGGCTGTGGAAGAAACGGAAAACGCGTAAGCGGTTCTAAGCTGAAAAAGAAAATGCCTTTCGGGTACGCCCGAGAGGTATTTTTTTGCGGAAAATATACACCGTCCAAAAAGTGATTGACAAACCGCATGCTTACGAGTATAATTATCTTGTAGGAGTATGGCGTTTTTCTAAAACGCCCAACGTAAAGTATGGTTAAAACGGCACAGGACAACGGAATAGCATCCAAAAAATCGCGTTTGCTGCGGATTTTTAACCGTTTCGTTTGGACGATTCCGCCCGTGATCGTGGCAGTTGCCATGCTGATTTGGCTGTCGGTACGGGATTTGTATCCGTTCTCGCAAAAATCAATTACGTGGGCGGACATGTCCCAACAATACATTCCGCTTTTAAACAGCTTTAAGGATATCTTGGCAGGCAAGGACGGGTTCTTTTTCAGTATCAAGAACGCCGCGGGTATGAATTTTTACGGCGTATTTTTCTATTATCTAGCCAGTCCGTTCACCTTTTTGGTGAGCTTTGTGGACAAGGCGGATATGTGGGGCTTTGTCAATATCCTGATCATGCTGAAAATGTGCACGATCGCGGCGACGGCGTCCTTTTACCTGTCGAAAAAACACCCAAACGCCGCCCTTTTAAACATTTTCTTGTCCGTACTGTACGCCTATTCGGGCTACGTGCTGATGTATTATCAAATCGCGGCGTGGCTGGACGTTATGTATCTGTTCCCCCTTTTGTTGCTCGGGTTAGAGGGACTGAAAGAGGGGAAACGCGCCCTGTTTATCTTCGCGCTCTCCGCGAGTATTATCGTCAATTTCTATCTTGGCTATATGCTCGTGATTTTCCTGCTTTTGTACGTGTTCGTCTATTTGATCATGTCAAAGGACAGAAAATTTGCGGGGAATTTTGCGCTCTGTTGTATCGTTTCAATGCTGATTTCGGCGATTGCATGGTTGCCCAGCCTATTGCAATATTTTTCCTCGGGCAGAAAAACGTCGATCGTGCAATCCCTTGCCTCGGCAAAACCCTTGGTTTCTTATCAAACGACTTGGCAAACGGTGCTGTCTATGCTCTTTTTATTCCCGTTTGCGTGTTGCAGGCGCAATCAAGAGGATAAAGACGGCAAGATTCGGCAAATTTTATTTTTTGCCATGCTCGTTCCGATGGTGTTAGAGCCTATCAATATGATGTGGCAAACGGGGAGCTATATGTGTTTCCCCACGCGCTATGGCTTTATGCCCCTGTTTTTGTGTATTACCCTCGCCATGGATAAGCTGGCGTTGCCGTCGCTCTTGACGAAAAAAACAGCGACAAACACGGCAGAAGAACCAACGGAAGAACCGCCGACGGACGGCGAACATACCCTTTCCAAAAAGGAAAAATTCCTTGCGCTTTTGAAAAAGGAGGGGGGCAGGTACGCGATCAGCGGAATTTTACTGCTGTTTTCCGTCCTGTATTGTTGTTTTGCAATAAGCTACACCAAGACCAACGTGGAAACGATGGATCAATACTCGTCCTCCCTTTGGGGGAACGACGCCTCGTTTAACGCATTGTTTAAGCTGTATTCCGTTGCGTTGCTCGTCGGTATGGCGTTCTATATTGCCTACCGTTTCGATTTTGCAAAACGTTGCTTGCTCTGGCTGTCCGTTGGTGTGCTGGTGCTCTCCGAGCTTTACGTCGCGCCCATGACCTATATGTCTTATCCTGGGAGCGATCTGTACAACAAAACGGGCAAATATAACAACATTGTACAGCTTTCTCAGGTGATCGACGACGATTCCTTTTACCGCGTTAAAACACAGCGAAAGGATTTTGACGTAACGATGGTCAGCGCGATCGGCTATAACGCCTTGGGGCATTTCACTTCGCTCACCAACGGCAATTACATGCACGCGATCAAGCAGTTTGGGTACAGCTCGTACTGGATGGAGGTCGGCAACGACGGGGGTACGCCCGTCAGCGACGCTCTGCTTTCGGTAAAATACAAGATATCCACCAAGAAAACGGCAGAGGACGTGTATCAGGGGGACGGGTACAGGATCGCCCCCACGCCCGTAGGTTTGCCGCTCGGCATTATCGCCCGCAGGGATATCATTCAGGCGGCGGCTACCGCCGATTATACCGACCGCGGCAAGATGCAACAGATTTTATACGAGGACTTCTTCGGCGAGAACGATTGTGTTGTAAATTACACGCTGGACGACGCTACGTTGCAGGGCGTCACCGCCACGACGGCGGGGGACGGTACGCGATTAACCAAAGGAACGGTCGTTTTCAAAATCCCCGTCACGCAAACGGCAACGTTGCATTTTAACGTGTTCGATAACAACGACAACGCCCTCAATCAGGCGATCAATAAGGATTTTGACGTGTACGTGCCCTCGACGGGCTATAAATTCTCGGAATATCCCCAAAAGGGCTATAACGGGCTTTTGGAGCTGGGCGAGTTTACCGATCAAACGGTGGAGGTACGCGTCACCGTCCGCAGTGAAACGGTGGTGAAAAATTTCGGCGTTGTCGCGGTAGCGGAAGAACCGCTTGTAAAGGCGGCGCAATCGGTAAAGGCGGTCGATTTGCAGGTGGATAACAACCGAATTTACGGCTCGTATACGGCGGAGGGGGGCGAATGCGTCTTTTTGTCCGTGCCTTACGACAGCGGTTTCCGTCTGAAAATCAACGGCAAAAAAGCGGATTATTATAAGGTATACGACGGCTTTATCGGGTTCTATCTGCAAGAGGGCGAAAACCGTATCGAGCTTAGCTACCTTTCGCCCGGATTTCCCGTTGCCGTATTTTTAACGGTATGCGGCACGGGGCTTTGCGCGGCGGCGTTCGTGCTTTGGAAACGGAAGAAATTGCGGGTGGAAATGCCGCCCGTGATCGATAAAATCACATATTACGGCTTGATCGTCGCAGGAATTGCGGTGATCGTCGCGGTATACGCTCTGCCCTTGTTATTAGCGGCGGCGTAAAGGAGATTTACTATGGATAACGAAATGAACAATCAGGAAAGGGCGGCGGAAAGCGCACAGCCGACGGAAATTTTAAAACAGACCAAAAAAGAACTGTTTTGGGAAATTTTCCGCTTTTTGTTGGTCGGCGGCACGGCAACGGTATTCGATTATCTTGTCTTTTGGCTCTTAGACGGCGTGTTGCTCCCGAAAATCCCGCTTTCGGGCGAGGTATGGACGACGGCGGCGCTGTGGATCGCTACGGCGGCGGGTTTTATCGTAGGCATGCTTGTCAACTGGGTATTGTCGATCAGCTTTGTTTTCCGCGCGGTACGCAATAAAGAAGAGGCGACCTCGGCAAAATCCTTTTGGGTTTTCGTGGTGATCTCGGTGATCGGGCTTGCAATGACTCTGCTCGGCGTTTGGTTGCTCACGAAAATTATTCCTGTATTCGAGCTGTTTGGCAGGATCGATTTCTTCGGCACGACTTGGAGCAAATGGGTTGCCAAGATGATTATGACCTGTATCGTTCTCGTGTGGAATTATATCGGCAGAAAAATCTTTATTTTCAAGTCTTAAAAAGGCGCTTATAAACATTCAAAATCCCCGTTCAACGCGATACGTGTGCGGGGTTTTGTGTTTTTTAACCGTTTGTTGCGCTATGGACGCTTGCTGTTTTTACACGATTTTACAAACAATTGTGAAAATTAGAAGAAAATTTTCAAAAACCTATTGCAAATTATGGAAAAGCATTGTATAATATCTGCGAACAAGGCGAACCCGCCTTATTCGTATAACAATGCTCACAAGATATGTCAAACTCCTTTTTTGATGATGGAAAGCGTTGCGGCTCACCCCGCGGCGCTTTCTACATTTTTTAAACTTTTTTTGCTCGTCAAGTCCGCCCTTTCCTTTAAAAAGGAAAAAAAGAAAAAGATACGGAAAAATTACACGAAAGGCTTGACAAAATAAATACAGTCTGTTATAATAAAATTCGTGAGAACACATGGGCGTCACGCGGGCTCGCGTTGCGCCTTTTTTTCTAAGAGCGAAAAGGACGGATGCGCGGCGTGAAAAGCGGTATTCGCAAGGAGAAAAAATGACGGGACGTATTCACTCATTTGAATCCTTCGGTACGGTGGACGGACCGGGGATCCGGTTTGTCGTATTTTTGCAGGGCTGTCCCTTGCGCTGTCAGTATTGCCACAACCCCGACACGTGGGGGGCGGGCGGCACGGAATATTCCGTGGACGAGGTCATCGAACGCGTGCTGAAATACAAAAATTATTTCGGCGACAAGGGCGGCGTTACCGTCACGGGCGGCGAACCCTTGGTGCAGATCGATTTCGTAACCGAGCTTTTTGAAAAGCTCAAACGCAAGGGTATCCATACCTGCGTAGACACGTCGGGGATCATGTTTAACGCCTCTAACGCGGCGAGCGTGGAAAAGCACGAAAAATTGCTTGAAGTTGCCGATTTATTCCTGCTCGATATCAAGCATATCGACGATGAGGCTTGTCAAAAGCTGACGGGGCAGAGCAACAAAAACACTTTGGATTTCGCTCGGTTTTTAAGCGACCGCGGCAAGGCAATGTGGATACGGCAGGTGCTTGTGCCGGGGCTTACGGACGACGACGAAAGCTTGCAGCGTACGCGCGCGTTTATCGACGCCCTGAGCACGGTGGAAAAGGTGGAGCTTTTGCCCTACCACACGATGGGCGAGGTCAAATACGAAAAGCTGGGGCTTGCCTATCCGCTCAAAGGTGTGGAAGCGCCGACGAAAGAGCGGATACTCAATGCAAAGCGTATCTTAAACGAGGGTAGATAAATGAACGAAAAGGATTATAAAGAGCATTTACAAGGGCTTTGCTGCGTGGAGGTGAGCGGGGAATCCTGCGCCAACTGCTTGACTTTAATGCCGATTTTGCAGGAGCTTTGCGCGGCGCGCGGGGATATTCGCCTCGTGCACGTGGAGGCGGACTATGACACTTTGCCCTTGATGGAAGAATGGGAAGTGGAAAAAGTGCCCACGATCCTGCTCGTCGAGGACGGCGAGATTTTTGCCCGTTGCCACGGCTTTCAGCCCGAAGAGATTTTAGAAATTTGGCTGGACGCGAAGATCGAAGAGAGAAAAGCGGCGAAAAATTAAATGCCGCCGACAAAAACTGAAAACAACGCCTAAAGGCTTTCAAACTCTGTTTGAAAAACAAGGGCGAAGTTGATAAATAAACAAGACAAAAATATATTTTTATAGGAGTTACTGAATATGATGCAATACAAAGGTTGGGAAGGATTTGTTCCCGGTAAATGGTGCAACGACGAAGTAGACGTGCGCGATTTCATTCAGCACAACTACACGCCGTACGAAGGTGATTCGGCGTTCCTTGCTCCCGCAACGGAAGCGACGAAGAAGCTTTGGGCAATCGTATGTGATTTGACCAAGAAAGAACTCGCGGCAGGCGGCGTTTTGGACGCAGACACGAAGGTTGTTTCCACGCTTACGTCCCACGACGCAGGTTATTTGGATAAAGACCTTGAAAAAATCGTAGGCGTGCAGACGGATGCACCTTTCAAACGTTCGTTGCAGCCCTTCGGCGGTCTTCGTATTTCCGAAAGCGCATTGCAGCTTTACGGTTTTGAGCTTGACCCGTCTATCAAAGAAATTTTCACGAAATATCGCAAAACGCATAACGAAGGCGTATTTGACGCATATACCCCGGAAATGAGAGCGGCTCGTTCCGCGCACATCTTGACCGGTCTTCCCGACGGTTACGGCAGAGGCCGTATCGTAGGCGACTACCGTCGTGTAGCCCTTTACGGCGTAGATTATCTTATCCAGAAAAAGGAAGAAGATAAGCTTGCTATGGGCGGCACGATGACGCCTGATAAGGTACGTGACCGTGAAGAAGTTTCCGAACAGATCAAGGCGCTCAAAGCGCTTAAAGAAATGGCAGCTAAATACGGTTGCGACATTTCCAAACCCGCAACGACGGCGCAGGAAGCAATTCAGGCGTTGTACTTTGGTTACCTTGGCGCAGTTAAAGATCAAAACGGCGCGGCAATGTCCATCGGTAGAAACAGCACGTTCCTCGATATCTATATCGAACGTGACCTTAAAAACGGCGTAATCACCGAAGAACAGGCACAGGAATTCATGGATCATTTCATTATGAAACTTCGTATCGTGAAGTTCATGAGAACGAAGGAATATAACGAATTGTTCTCGGGCGACCCCACGTGGGTAACGGAAGTAATCGGCGGTATGGGCGTAGACGGCAGAACGCTCGTTACCAAGAACTCCTTCCGTATTTTGCACACGCTCGATAACCTCGGTCCTGCACCCGAACCCAACCTCACTGTTTTGTGGTCGAAGAGATTGCCCATCGCATTCAAGAGATACTGTGCGGAAATTTCTATCCGTACGTCCTCGATCCAGTACGAAAGCGACGATTTGATGCGTCCTGAAATGGGTGACGACTACTGTATTGCGTGCTGCGTAAGCTGTATGAAAGTCGTTAAAGACATGCAGTTCTTCGGCGCGAGAGCAAACCTTGCAAAGTGCTTGCTGTACGCAATCAACGGCGGTAAGGACGAACTTATTCTCGATAAAAAGACGGGCAAGCCCATGCAGGTTTCCCCTGAATTTATGCCGATCACCAGCAACGACGCGCTTGATTTTGAAGAAGTAAAAGCAAAGTTCGATAACATGATGACGTGGCTTGCAGAACTGTACGTAAACACGTTGAACGTTATCCACTACATGCACGATAAATATTCGTACGAATCGTTGGAAATGGCGTTGCACGATACGAAAGTTCGCCGTTTCTTCGCAACGGGTATCGCAGGTCTTTCCTGCGCGGCTGACTCGCTTTCCGCTATCAAGTATGCAAAGGTATATCCTATCCGTAACGAACACGGTATCGTAGTTGATTTCCGTATCGAAGGCGATTTCCCTAAATACGGTAACAACGACGACAGAGCAGACGAGCTTGCAGTATGGCTGTTGAAGACGTTCATGAAGAAGGTTAAGAGCCACTACACCTATCGTGAAAGCGTTCCCACGACGTCGATCTTGACGATCACGTCCAACGTCGTATACGGTAAGAAGACGGGTAATACGCCTGACGGCCGCCGCGGCGGTACGCCTCTTG
>JAFTQY010000032.1 GCA_017462505.1 Clostridia bacterium | reverse complement strand
AACGTTATCGGGCTGTTTATGCTCAACTGGGAAGAGAACGACGAAAACGGCTGTTGCACCGCCGAGGACGATTTCGCGGATGTGCGACGGGTCAGCTCCGTGCTCGATATCCCCTACTACACCGTCAATTTCGCCAAGGAATACATGGACCGCGTGTTCTCCTATTTCCTTGCCGAATACAAGGCGGGCAGAACCCCCAACCCCGACGTTTTGTGCAACCGCGAGATCAAGTTCGGTCCATTTTTACAGGAGGCAAAACGCCTTGGCGCGGACTATATCGCGACGGGGCATTATTGCAAAATCGCGCACGAAAACGGCGTGCATTTGTTGCAAAAAGCCAAGGACCAAAACAAGGACCAAACCTATTTTTTAAATCAGCTTTCGCAAAATCAGCTTGCCGACGTTCTGTTCCCCTTGCAGGATATGGAAAAGCCCGAAATCCGCAAAATCGCCTTGGAGCGCGGTCTTGCCACCGCCAAAAAGAAGGACAGCACGGGTATCTGCTTTATCGGGGAGCGGAATTTTAGGAAATTTTTGCAGACCTATCTGCCTGCGCAAAGGGGCAAAATCCTCGACCTGTCGGGCAAGGAAGTGGGCGAGCATATCGGTTTGATGTATTATACGCTCGGTCAGCGCAAGGGCTTGGAGCTGGGCGGTATCAAGGGGGATAGCGAGGGCGGCAGATGGTTTGTCGTAAAAAAGGATTTGGCGAACAACGTCCTGTACGTTTCCCACGGTGACGAAAGCCCCCTGTATTCCAAATCGTGCGAGGTGAGCGGTTTTAACTGGATACCGTTCAAACCGCAGGCGACGGAATTTGATTGCATGGCGAAATTCCGTTACCGTCAGCCCGATCAAAAAGTGCACGTGTCCGTTCGCCAAGACGGCACTTTGCATATCGAATTTGCCGAGCGGCAGCGTGCGGTCACCGAAGGGCAATATGCAGTTTTATACGACGGGATCAACTGTCTTGGCGGCGGCGTGATCGAAAGCGCAGAATATTAAACATATAATTTATTTATGAAATTTACGGAAAGGTTTAACGAATTATTAAAAGATTGCGGAAAAACGCAAGTGGAAATCGCCAAGGAAATCAATGTTTCCAAACAATGCGTTACCGATTATAAATCGGGTAAAAGTTTTCCGTCCTTAGAAACGCTTTGTCTGATTTGCAATTGCTTGGACGTTTCGTCTGATTATCTGCTCGGCATTTCCGATAAATATTAATGAAAAAGCAAGGGTTTTACGCCCTTGCTTTTTTTTACCGTTTTGAAAATTTACACCCGCAAAAATCCTGCCGATACAGTCCGTATTCCTTGGATAAATCGATCGACCTATAATACCCGCCCTGCTTTTTAAAATCGCTGTAAAGGTAGTTGATCGCGTACCGTCCCCCTACCTTTGCCCCGATTTCGTTCAGCCACTCGGCGTTTTTATGGGGCGATAAGGTCAACGTCGTGCCAAACCACAAAAAGCCGTGTTCTGCCGCCGCCTGCGCCGTCTTTTCCAACCGCAAGGCATAACATTTATAACACCTCGCACCTCGCTCGGGCTCGTTTTCTAACCCCTTTGCCATTTCCGCAAAAGCCTGCGCGTCATGGTCGCAATCCAAAATATCCGCCCAGCCCGTTTCCCGCAAAAACCGAATTTGTTCGGCTTTGCGTTTTTCGTATTCCGCAACCTCGTCGATGTTCGGGTTATAATAAAAAACGGTGATCTTAAAAACGTCTTTCAGCCGTTCCAAGCACGCGGACGAGCAGGGCGCGCAACAGCTATGCAAAAGTAGCGGCGTTCCCTTTTCAATCGTTTTCATTTGTTCCTGCATCAGGCGATCGAAATTCTCTTTCATGCCTTTATTATACTCCCTTTTTCTCCCGTTGTCAATCTTACGAATAAAACTTGACAAAAAGCTCGTTTTCCTATATAATAATTTCGTTATGAAATTATTGATCCCCGTAGCGTCGGGTTTGGAACAAATTACAAAACGTCAGCTTTTTGCGCTCGGCTATGAAAAAGCGCCCGCCGACAACGGCCGTATCGAGATCGACGGCGACTGGCAGGATATCGCGCGACTCAACGTACTTCTTCGCAGCGGCGAACGGGTGCTGATCGTGCTTTCGCGCTTTCACGCCGTGACCTTTGACGAGCTGTACGAGGGCGTTTATAATATTCCGTGGGAAAATTATCTGACGATCGACAGCCGTATTTTAATGGACGGAAAGAGCGTGCACAGTACTCTTGCCGCGATCAAAGCCGCGGGGGGCGTGGCGAAAAAAGCCGTGATACGCCGCCTGTCCGACAAGATCCGCACGGGCAGAAAGACGTTTGCCGAAACGGGCGCGCGGTCGATCATCGGGTTTTCGATTTTTAAAGACGAAGTGACGATCACGCTGGATACGTCGGGCGACGGCTTGCACAAACGCGGGTATCGCTCACTTGCGTACAGTGCACCCTTAAAGGAAACCCTTGCGGCGGCGTTGATCGACAGCACCTTTTACAACCCCGACAGGGATATCGAAAAGCCGTTTGCCGACCCCTTTTGTGGCAGCGGCACGTTGCCGATCGAGGCGGCGATGAAAGCTTTGCATATCGCCCCGGGCTTGCACCGCGATTTTGATTTTACGGCTTGGGCGT
Source organism: Clostridia bacterium (assembly GCA_017462505.1). The sequence goes on along the minus strand of JAFTQY010000032.1, from coordinate 9,332 downwards.
GCGCGCCAAGCGGAATTTTAGAACGCGCAAGGGAAGAGGCGCGCGACAACGAAAAACGGGACGTGAAACCGACGATTTTCGCCTCCGATATCAATCCCGAGGCGATCTCTATCGCGAAATATCACGCCAAAAAGGCGGGCGTGGACAAGCATATCCGCTTTTCCGTCGCGGACGCGACCAAGTTTTCCAGCGATCAAAAATACGGCGTTTTGCTCTCTAACCCCCCATACGGGGAGCGATTGAGCGAAGAAAAGGAAGTGCGCGCGCTGATGTCGGCGTTTGGGAAAGCTTTTAGAAAATTGCCCGACTGGAACGCCTATATCCTGACGTCGTTGCCCGATTTTGAACGGTCGTTTGGCAAGACGGCAGACAAAAAGAAAAAGCTGTTCAACGCAAATCTTGTCTGCGGATTTTACTCGTATTTCGGCAAGCCGCCGAAAGAAAAAGACAAACAATAACACGGACAAAGGAGCAATTTTATGTTTGATTATACCCAAGCTGCCTTTACAAAAATTTTAAGAGATTTCAAACGTATCCGTACGGTTATTACCATTTTCGTGCATTTATTTTCCATTGCGTATCTTATCTATGCGCTTGCCACACAAACAGGATTTTTGATTGCGAACGTTGCTTTGTTGGCGCTGACCGCAAGCTATTTTGTATTCTTTATTCTTATGGAAAGCCGACAAAATAAAACCCGCCTGAGAAAGCGCGTCACCGACGTCTACGGTTGGTGCAAACGGTTGATAAAATTACCCCTTTTGGTGATTGCCGTTTACGGTTTGGCGCTTTCCAAAACAGATTTTGACCCCATTTCCTTTATGATGACGCTGTTTATGATTATCTGTTGGATCTTGGAAATTTTGTTCTATTTCATTATCCGTTTCCTCGAAATTGAAAAGAATTTCATTATGGACGGCTTGTATAAAGATTTGCATATCGAACCACGGAAAATCCCCTTTTTCGGCGAAAAAATCGTAAATTTCTGCGACGGTTTACCTTTAAGTGATAACGCCGAAGAAAATTATAAAAAATTAGAACCTATCGTCGAACAGCGCGCGAAAGAACGGGAAGAAAAAAAGCAGGCGAAAATTATCGAACAAATGGAAATAAAAATTGCCGCAAAGCAATCCAAATTAGAGCTAAAAGCAACGATAAAACGAACAAAGATAGAAACAAAACAGCAGAAAAAGGCAGAAAAAAAGGCGAGCAAGCTCGCCAGAAAAACAAAAAAATCCATACTCGCGGAAGAAATCGCCGTAACGGATAACAGCGAAAAATAACATGCAAATCAAAAAAATCCGCTTTATAAACGCCGATCTTTTAAAGCTCCTCGCGGCGGCGCTGATGCTGATCGACCATATCGGCATGATCTTTTTCGACCGTTTTTCCCCTAATACCTACTGGCTGTTACGAAAGATCGGACGGCTTTCCATGCCGCTTTTTGCCTTTGCGATCGCAGAGGGGTGTCGCTATACCCGCAACAAGCCCTTACATCTTGCCATGCTGTTTGGTTTAGGGCTAATTTGTTTCTTCGCGTATGCGATCGCCCTTAAACAAATTTATTATAACATTTTGATCACCTTTTCCTTTTCAGTCGCGATCATCTACGCCCTGCAATTTATGAAACTTTCCCTTTGCTGTAAGCAAAGGGAAAGCAGATTGTGGCAAAAAATCTGCGCGCCGTTCCTTTTTATCGGCGCAATCGTCGGCACGTACCTCTTTTGTTATTATAACCAAGTCGATTACGGCTTTTGGGGCTGTATGCTCCCCGTGTTTGCCTCGCTTTTTGACTTTCATCGCGTACCTGCCCCCACCCTTTTGCAAAAAACGGACGTTTTGCCCCTGCGCGTATTGACCATGGCGATCGGGCTTGTCCTGCTCGTTTTTAACACGGCGTTCCCGCCGAAAATCGCGGCATGGTCGCTCTTGACTATCCCCATTCTGCTTTTATACAGCGGCGAAAAGAGCAAATGGAAATTGAAATATTTCTTTTACGTGTTCTACCCCGCCCACCTTGCTATCTTGCAGGCGATCGTCTGGCTTTTATAAAAATTACATATACGCAAAAGCGGAAGAGTGAAAACTCCTCCGCTTTTTTTATCTCTTTTACATTATTGCAAACTTGCAAGCAAGCCCTCCAAGCCCCGTTTCACGTCGCTGTACGAACGCTCGAAATCGCGCGTGTACCACGGATCGGCAACGTCGCCGTCCTCGCCCGCGTACGCGAGCAATTTTTTGATTTTAGGCGCGTTTTCCGCGCCCAGAATACGCGTTGCGTTGCGCACGTTCGACCCGTCCATGCAAAGGAACAAATCAAACCTGTCTGCATGCGCTTTTTCCAAGACCTGCGCCCGCTTGCCTGCGCAAGATATCCCCTTGCTTTCGAGCAACGTGCGGGTGTGATAATACACGGGCGCGCCCACGCCGCCCACCACGTTTTCGTCCGAGGTCGCGCTCGATTCGATGATAAATTCGTTTTCGCGCCCCGCCCTTTTTACCATGTCTTTCATAAGCAATTCCGCCATCGGCGAACGGCAGATATTACCAAGGCAGACAAACATAATTCTATACGGTTTGGTCATGCTCGTTTTCCTCGTGCTCTTCTTTTTTCGTTTCACCGCAATCGCAATTTTCTTCCGTCGTTTTCCCGCCGCCGCACGCGCCTGCATGCGGACAGGACTGACAGCCGCAACCGCACCCGACTTTCTCGCCTTTGAGCTTTTTACGAATGATATATACCGAAATCGCCGCTACGATCAGCACGATCACCGCAATAATAATATAATCAATAGGTTTCATGAGCCTTTCTCCTGTTTAGAGTGATACCCGCCCCCTTATCATCGCGATACGGGGGTGGGTATTTAGCAAAAAATGAGGTATTTTGTGTAAGCTTTATTTTAAGATTTTTTTGCTTTTTTCCAGCTGTTCTTTTTTGTCCGCGTGTTTGTTATACAACACGATCCCGACAATCGCAAGCGCCGCCAAAGCCAGCCAGATCGCAACGGGCCAAACGAATTCGCCTACCGTGTAGACCATCGCCGCCACCAAATAAGAGGTCACCATCCAGAACAAAAGCGTCCATTTGAACTTGCCTTTCGCCGTTTCACCGCGCGCCGCCGCTACCGCCGCAAAGCAGGGTATCGTCAACATGTTAAACGCGATAAACGCGATGAGTGCAGGAACGGAAATTCCCGTTGCGCCGATCATAACCACGACCTCGGCAACCCCTTCTTCCGTGCCTTCAAAGCCCGCTACGATCACCGCCGCCAACGAACCGAAGGTCGCGATAACGTTCTCTTTTGCGATCAAGCCCGTAATCGCCGCCACCGCGAACATCCAACCGAACGCCTTTAACTGACTGCCAAAGCCAAGCGGCGTGAACAGGGGCTGTATCAACTGCCCAAGCGACGCGAGAATGGAATTTTCCATGCCGTCCTCGCCCACGTAGTGCCAATCCCACGCGAAGTTGGACAAGAACCAGATGATAACGCAGGACAACAAAATGATGGTAAACGCCTTTTGAATGAAGTGTTTCGCTTTATCCCAAAGGTGCAGCATCAAATTTTTAAAGCCGGGAATATGATAGGTGGGCAGTTCCATAATGAACGGAGACGCCTCGCCGCGCTTTGTCGTGTGCCGCATAACAAGCAAGGACACAAGCGCCGTGATAATACCAAGCAAATACATAGAATACGTAATTACGTCTGCGTTGCCCACGCCAAAATGCGCTACGATACCGCCCGAGATCGCGAGCAGAATGGGCATTTTTGCCCCGCACGAGAAGAACGGAATGACGCGCACCGTCGCCTCGCGTTCTCTCTCGTCCGCCATGGTACGGGTGTTGATCATTGCGGGAACGGAGCAACCGAACCCCATGATCATGGGCATAAACGCTCTGCCCGAAACGCCGAAACGGCGGAAAATTCTATCCAGCATGAACGCTACGCGCGCCATGTACCCCGTGTCCTCCAAAATCGAGAAGAACAGGAAGAGCACCAAGATCTGCGGCAGGAAAGAAAGCACCGACGCGATACCGCCCCAAATACCGTCTACGACCAAACCGACGATCGCCTCTCTCGTGCTCAAAGCCTCCAAGCCCGCGCCGATCCATTCGCCGATTTGGCTTGTCAATAGGTCGAGCCCGTTGAATAAGATCACGCCCGGGGACTTCAGACCGTCCGCAAAGAACACGCTGCCCCACGTCGTTTCACTAATCTCGCCGCACCACTCGCCGAACGGTTTGACGATCGAGCCGAGATACAGCAGATTTTCCGAGAACGTCAAATGGAAGATGCCGAACAAAATCACAAGGAAAATGGGCAAGCCCCAAATCTTGTGGGTCAATACTTTATCCGCTTTGTCCGATTTGGACAGCTCGTCATAGCTGGGTTTTCTCGCACGGGTGAGCGTGGACGAGAAATGCGCCGTTATGTATTTATATCTTGCGTCGGCAATTTCCGCCTCCGCGTCCCCGCAAACGCCGTCCTTTTGGCAATTTTCGCTGATAAACGACTCTACCGCGCGCGCTTCGTGGGGATGATTTTGCATTTCAATACCGTCCTTTTCCACCAGCTTTACCGCGTGGAAGAGGGGGGCGGGCACTTCTTTGAGCTTTAACGCGATTTCCGCATTCGCAATCGCCGAGCCCAACACCGAGCCGCGCAAAACGCTGCTACCCTGCCGTTTTTCCTTGGACGCGTCGATCGCACGCGTCATCAGCTTTTCCGTGTTTGCGCCTTTGAGCGCCGAAATTTCCACCACGGGCAAGCCGATACGTTTTTCCAGCAAGCGCACGTCGATCTTGTCGCCGCGCTTATCCAAAACGTCCGTCATGTTCAGCGCAACCACCATGGGAACGTCCAGCTCCATCAGCTGGGTCGTCAGATACAGGTTACGTTCGAGGTTTGTCGCGTCCACGATATTGATGATACAATCGGGGCTTTCTTCCAAAAGAAAGTTCCGCGCGATCACCTCTTCGGGGGTATACGGGGAAAGGGAATAAATCCCCGGTAAATCGACTATGTCTACGGGCTGACTGCCCTTTTTGTACGTGCCCGTACGTTTATCCACCGTAACGCCGGGCCAGTTCCCTACGTGCGCCGTACTGCCCGTCAGGGCGTTAAACAGCGTCGTTTTACCCGAGTTCGGGTTTCCTGCCAAAGCAAATGTTAACATATTTTCTCCTTTTTGGGTTTTTTACCAAGTTGTTGTGCGTTTTTTATCAGCGAATTTCGACGTGCGCAGCCTCTGCCTTTCGCAAGGTCAGCTCATAGCCGCGTATGGAAATTTCAATCGGGTCGCCCAAGGGCGCTTTTTTGCGAAGATACACCTCCGCGCCCGGCGTAATACCCATGTCAAACAGGCGGCGACGTATCGCCCCTTCGCCGTTTACCGCCACGACCGTACCCTGTTCACCGATTTTTAACTGCGATAAAAGTTTCATTGTTTCTCTCCTTTCCGCTTTTTAATTTCTTAACCATGGTTAAGTTTTTATGCAAAACAAAAAGCGGTTCGCCATACCGTTATTTGCCTGTATTATATCACTATCTTATGCGGTTGTCAAGCAAAAATAAACCATAGTTAAGAAATTTTTTACAAATTTTTACAAGATGATCTTGCAGCCAGACTTACAACCTTGCCGCCCGTGTGTGTAGATAGCCCGCATTTGTGGATATCCGTACACCGACCCTTTCTTCCTTATTATATATTATGAACGGATTTTTTCATCATTTGGAAAGTTTCTTCGGAAATGAGGTGTTCCATACGGCAGGCGTCCTCTTCCGCGATCGCCGCGGACACGCCGTTTTTAAGCAAAAATTCGCGAATGATACAATGGCGTTCAAACACCGCCTCGGCGTACGCTTTGCCGCGCTCGGTCAGATACAGGTGCTTGCCGTCCTCGTAGACGTATTCCTTTTCGCACAGGAGCTTGACGGCTTTATTGACCGCCGCCTGCGACACGTTCATACGTTTTGCCACGTCGATACGGTGCACGATGGGCTGCTCTTTGCCCAGCGTGAGCAAGGTCTCTAAGTAATCCTGTTCGGACTGATTGTATTTTACGTAGTTGTTCATATTTTCCCCTTATGAAAATAGTGAAAAAGTGTGGCATTATTTTTAATGTTTCCGCACCTATTCACTTTTACCTATTACTTCGTTTGGTTTTAAAACCGAGAAAGACAAGGCGACGCGAACGAGCGTGCTTACAGATTAGTTCTTCGTAGAGACAAGCAAGACAAGGAGAACGAGCATTTGTTGACGGGAGCGTACATAGACGTACGTGACCGAAACAAAGCGGAGTTCAACGCCGTATTGCGCCGCCTATACGATGAACGTGGCGTCGCCGAAAGAGAAGAAACGATACTTATTCTCCACCGCGTATTTGTATACGTTCAAGATTTCTTCCCGTCCTGTCAAACACGCTACCAGCATGATCAACGTACTTTCGGGCAGGTGGAAATTCGTAATCAAAGCGTCCACGCACTTCATTTGATAGGGCGGATATAAGAAAATTTCGGTATTGCCGCTGCATGCGCGCACAAACCCCTTTTCGTCCGCTACGCTCTCTAACGTCCGCACCGAAGTCGTGCCCACGGCAATTACCCTGCGCCCGTCACGCTTCGCCGCGTTGATGATCTCCGCGCTTCTTTCCCCGATCTCATAAAATTCCGAGTGCATTTTGTGGTCGGTGATAATTTCTTCGCTGACGGGGCGGAACGTCCCCAAGCCCACATGCAACAGCACCTCCGCCACTTGCACGCCCTTGGCTTTTAATTTTTCCAACAGCTCGTCCGTGAAATGCAAGCCCGCCGTAGGCGCAGCCGCGCTCCCGTCCACCTTGCTGTACACCGTATTGTACCGAGCCTGATTTTCCAGCTTTTCCTTGATATACGGGGGCAAAGGCATCGTACCCACGCGCGAAAGCACGTCCTCAAACGCGCCGTCGTAGGAAAATTCCACGATCCGCTCCCCCGTTTCCGTGATATCCTTTACCACAAAGGACAGCTCGTCCCCGATCGTCATTTTCACGCCGATCTTCCCCTTTTTCCCGGGGCGCATCAACACTTCCCAAGTATTCAAATCGTGCCGTTTTAAGAGCAGAACCTCCACCACGCCGCCGTGCGCCGTCAACGCGTACATGCGCGCGGGAATAACCTTGGTGTTGTTCACCACCAACACGTCCCCCTCGTTAAGATAATCGACTACGTCACGGAACACCCTATCGGTAATCGTTTTCTTCTCGCGGTCGTACACCAACAGACGGGACGAATCCCGCGGCTCGACAGGGGTCTGCGCGATACGCTCTTCGGGCAGATCATAATAAAAATCACTCTTTTTGTACTGTACTTTTTCCATATTTTTTTCGCCGTGCGCCGAGCCTTACTCGTCGTCCTCAAAAATCGAAATTTGCCGTTTTGCCTTTGCCGACGGTTGCATACCCATATGCGCGTAGCCGTCTTTGAGACAAATTCTGCCGCGCGGCGTGCGCGCGATAAACCCGAGCTGTAAAAGGTAAGGCTCGTACACGTCCTCGATCGTGTTCGCGTCCTCGTTGATCGTCGCCGCCAGCGTTTCCAAGCCCGTCGGTCCGCCGCCGAATTTTTCAATCAACGCACGGAGCAGACTTCTGTCCGTTTCGTCCAAGCCCAACTCGTCAATTTCCTGTCTTTGCAGGGCAAAGCGCGCGTCCTCGCGCGTGATCTCTACATTCCCTTTCACGATCGAGAAATCCCGCACGCGTTTCAAGAGTCTGTTTGCGATACGGGGCGTACCGCGGCTACGCCGCGCGATCTCCGCCGCCGCGTCGTCCGCGATCGCGATATCGAGCGCCTTTGCCGAACGGGTAACGATCAGCTTTAATTCGTCCGCCGTGTACATTTCCAGACGGTTGATGATCCCAAAACGGTCGCGCAAGGGCGCGGCAAGCATGCCCACCCTCGTCGTTGCGCCGACCAACGTAAATTTTTTCAAAGGGAAACGGATATTGCGCGCAGACGGACCTTTGCCCACGATAATATCCAGCGCGTAATCCTCCATCGCCGAATACAAAATTTCTTCCACCGATCTATTCAAACGGTGGATTTCGTCGATAAAGAGCACGTCCCCCTCGTTGAGGTTGGTCAAAATCGCCGCCAGATCCCCCGAACGCTCGATCGCAGGACCGCTGGTGAGCTTGATCGCCACCCCCAGCTCGTTGGCGATAATGTGCGATAACGTAGTTTTACCCAGCCCCGGAGGCCCGTACAAAAGGACGTGGTCAAGCGCCTCGCCGCGCGCTTTCGCCGCCGCGATATACACGCTGAGGTTGTCCTTTACCTTTTGTTGCCCGACGTAATCGGACATCACCTTCGGGCGCAGAACGTTTTCTTCCGCGTCATATTCCGTTTTCGTACTAACGAGCAAATTTTCCTCGCCGTAATCTTCGTTTTCAAACATAATAACCTACGCTTAAACCCCTTGCAGGGCTTTCATAATAATTTCTTCCACCGACGTCGCGCCCAAATCGTGCGCCTTTTTCACCGCCTGCACGCTCTCGTTTCTGGTAAAGCCAAGCCCCATGAGCGCCGAGATCGCCTCTTCGTCCTGCGCCGATAATTTTGCAGGGATAGCCGCAGTCGAGCTGGGCGTTAAATCGTCGCCGCTCGCGCCCAAAACCTCCGACGCGGAAATCTTGCCGTGCAATTCCAAAACGATCTTTTCCGCCGTTTTCTTGCCCAAGCCCTTGACCGTCGCAAGGCGTTTTACGTCCGCCGTCGCAACGGCAAGCGCAAAATCGTCCGCAGACAAATGCGCCAAAATCGAGATGCCCATTTTCGGACCGACCCCCGACACCGAAATCAGCTTTAAAAACAGTTCCTTTTCCTTAGGCTCGCCAAAGCCGAACAGCGTAATGCCGTCCTCTTTCACCTGCAAATAGGTGTACAGCTCCGCCACCGCGCCGACCGTCAGCAAACGGAACGCGCCGCGGGTACAATACAGTTCGTACCCCACCCCGTTCACGTCCAAAATCGCCGTTTCAGCGGTCGTTTCTAATACCTTTCCACGCAAATACGCTATCATGTTCTACTCTTCCTTTATTCGTCGTGTTTGTCCGATTTTTTCGTTGTTTTCGCTGTTTTCGTTGCTTTCGGCACAGCCGCAAAAGAGGCTCTGCCGACCCCCGTCACGCCCGATAAACCCGTTGCGTTTTGCAAAGCCGCCGCAGCCCCCGCCGACGAAAAACCGCCGCTCGATTTTTGCCGCTTGCTCGCCCGCGCCCCCGCCGCCATCAATTCCTGATAGGCGTTCGTGGGGAGCGCCGTGTTGTTCCCCTTGGTGCGCGTCATGTT
>JAFTQY010000031.1 GCA_017462505.1 Clostridia bacterium | reverse complement strand
TAGACACGCCTTTAACTCTTCAAAATGCGCGGCGCAATCGTCGCAGAGATAGTCCAAAATAGACGGCGCGTTGACGTTGATCTTCTTACAATTTTCTTCCTTGCAATCAAGCAAACGTAAAGGATTTTTCTCGTAACGTGTTTTACAATCGTAACAGAGATTTTCAAGGTTGGGTTCAAAAAATTCTTTCAGCGCTTTGTTGAACGCCGCACGACAGGTAGGACAACCGATCGAATTGATATACAATTTCACGTTCAATCCCAATTTTTTAAGCAAGGTGTCCGCCATCACGATCGCTTCCGCGTCAGTCTGCGCGCCCTTTGCGCCGAAAATTTCCACGCCGAATTGGTGAAACTCACGTAATCTGCCCGCTTGGGGACGTTCGTAGCGGAACGCAGGGGTGATATAGTACATTTTCGCAGGCAAAACACCGCCCGAAAGTCCGCTTTCGATAAACGAACGCACCGTGCCTGCCGTACCTTCGGGTTTGAGCGTAATCGAACGATCCCCCTTGTCCTTAAACGTGTACATTTCTTTCGTCACGATGTCGGTGGTGTCGCCCACGCCGCGCTGAAAGAGCTCGGTATGCTCAAAGGTAGGGGTACGTATCTCTTTGAGATTGAAAAGCCCCGCCACCTCGCGCGCCGTGCTTTCCACGTATTGCCATTTGTAACTGTCTTGGGGCAGAACGTCTTTCGTGCCCTTGGGAATGTTGATCATAATTATTTTTTCCTAAATATTTTATAAAACGTATTTCTTTAAATTTCTATCGCCCGTTAACTTCTGCAAATGCTCGTCCACGTATTTTTTATCGATTTTTAACGTGAACAGGGGATAATCGCCACCCGCGTTAAAGGAAATATCTTCCAAAAGATATTCCATGACCGTATGCAAACGACGCGCGCCGATGTCTTCGGACGTCAAATTTAATTCCACCGACACTTCCGCGATACGCTCGATCGCGCCCTCGTCAAATTCCAAATTGATATTGTCTACGCTAAGGAGCTGACTGTATTGGAAAGTGAGCGAATTTTCCGTTTCCGTCAAAATTTTCACAAAATCTTCCTTCGTCAGGCTGTGCAATTCCACCGATACAGGGAAACGGCCTTGCAATTCGGGGATAAGATCTTCCACCGCCGCCACGTGGAACGCGCCCGCCGCGATAAACAAAATGAAATCGGTCTTGATAGGTCCGTATTTGGTAACGACCGTCGAACCTTCGACAATGGGAAGTATATCCCTTTGTACCCCTTCGCGCGACACGTCCGCGCCCCCGCGATTGCCCTTGCCCGCGATCTTATCAATTTCGTCAATGAACACGATCCCGTCGTTTTCCGCGCGATATAACGCCTCCGCCTTGATCGCGTCTTCGTCCATCAGCTTTTCCGATTCTTCGGTGAGCGCGATCTGGAACGCTTCGCGCACGCTCAAACGGCGTTTTTTCTTCTTGTTTTGGAACATGTCCCCGAAGATACTGCCGATCGAGATTGCCGCGCCACCAGGCACAAGCTCCATCGCTTGCGGTTCGTCAACCACTTCCATTTCGATCATGAAATTGTCGTATTCGCCCTTGCGCAACCCGTCCAAAAGATTATTTTCGAAAATTTCTTTGTCCAGCTTATCCCGTTCGTCCTTTTTCGCTTCGGAAAGAACTTTGACCAAACGCTTTTCCGCAGCTGCGGTTGCTTTTGCCTTTACTTCATCCGCTTTTTCTGATTTTACAAGACGGTACGCACATTCCGCAAGATCACGAATCATGCCTTCCACGTCCTTGCCCACGTACCCTACTTCGGTATATTTGGTCGCCTCGACCTTGACAAAAGGCGCTTTTACAAGCTTGGCAAGACGGCGAGCGATCTCCGTTTTACCAACCCCCGTCGGGCCTTTCATAATAATATTTTTCGGCGTGATTTCTTCACGAATTTCCGCGGGCAACTGCGCGCGACGGTAACGGTTTCTAAGAGCAATCGCCACCGCTTTTTTCGCTTCGTCTTGCCCGATAATATATTTGTCTAATTTATAAACGATCTGTTTGGGGGATAAATCCATTATTTGTCCTCCTTTTCAGCCTTTTTGCGGCTTTTATTAACCGATTTCGCGCCGTCTGCGTTTGCTACGCCCACCGTTTCGCAACGGATATTATCGTTGGTAAACACGCAAATTTCCGACGCGATTTTCAGCGATTTTTTCGCAATTGTTTCCGCGTCGTAATCCGTTTCTTGATAAAGCGCGCGCGCTGCCGCTAACGCATAATTGCCGCCGCTACCGATCGCGCAAACCCCTTCGTCTGGCTCGATTACTTCGCCCGTACCCGATAATATAAGCAGCGTGTTTTCGTCCGCTGTGATCATCATCGCGTCCAATTTTCTACCGATTTTATCGCTGCGCCAAAGTTCCGCAAGCTCCACCGCCGAGCGCATTAAATTGCCGCCGAATTTATTCAGCATACCTTCAAAACGTTCGGTAAGCGCAAACGCGTCCGTTACCGACCCTGCAAAGCCCAAAATGACTTTGCCGCCGAAAATGCGACGCACCTTTACCGCTGTGTTTTTAAAAATAACCGATTCGCCCATCGTTACCTGACCGTCGCCGGCAATCGCCGTCACGCCGTTCTTTTTTACCGCGCAAATGGTCGTTCCTCTAAATTCCATAACCTATACTTCCTTGTTTGTATTGCTATCGTTTTTTGCAATTTCTGCGCGGATCGTTTCCAACGCGCGCTCCGCAAGGGTTTTGTAGCGTTCCTTTTTATCCTTGATACGGACGGGTAAGGGGGCTAAAATCCCAAAATTTGCGTTCATGGGTTGAAAATCTTTGGTCAAAGTGGAAATATGCGTTTCCAAAGCGCCGCATACCGTACGTTCGTCAAAGACGTGAGGCGCACGCCCTAACACTTCGTCCGCGATATGTATCGCCGCCAACAACCCGCTTGCCGCGCTTTCCACGTAACCTTCTACCCCCGTGATCTGCCCTGCAAAAAACATCCGTCTATTATTTTTACACGAAAAATCGCGATTTAAAACGTCGGGGGATTGAATATACGTATTTCTGTGCATAACCCCGTAGCGTAAAAATTCCGCATTTTTGAGCGCGGGGATCATGGAAAATACCCGCTTTTGTTCGGGGAATTTCAAATTCGTCTGAAATCCGACGAGATTATAGCACGTCCCCGCCGCGTTTTCCTTTCTAAGCTGTAAAACTGCATACGGACGCTTTCCGTCTTCCCCGTAAAGCCCTACGGGCTTTAACGTGCCGTATCTAAGGGTATCTCTGCCACGGCTCGCCATGACTTCGATCGGCATGCAGCCTTCAAAAATTTCTCGCTTTTCAAATGCGTGCAGCTCCGCTTTTTCCGCCGCAAGCAGCTCGTCCACAAACGCGTAATATTCGTCCTTGTCCATCGGGCAGTTGATATAATCGCCCGTACCCTTGCCGTAACGATCACCCGTAAAGGCGCAGGACATATCCACGCTGTCCGCCGAAACGATCGGCGCGGAGGCATCGTAAAAATGCAAGCCGCCGCCAAAATTTGCCTTGATACTCTCGCTGAGCGGTTCGCTTGTGAGCGGCCCTGTCGCGATAATCGCGTACACGTCCCCATCCTTTTCGATTTCAGGCAGAATTTTTACTTCGTCGCTTTCAATCGTTAAGTTGGGACAATTTTTCAATTTTTCCGTGATATATGCCGAGAACTTATCTCGATCGACGGCAAGCGCCGCACCTGCGGGGACTTTCGTATGATCCGCCGCCTCGATCACCATAGATCCAAGCAAACGCATTTCTTCCTTTAAAAGTCCGCAAGCATTCGCGTACACGTCGTTGCTTTTTAGGGAGTTGGAACAGACCAATTCGCCGTAGTTTTCGCTCTCGTGCGCAGGGGTAAATTTTTTCGGTTTCATCTCGATCAGCGTGGTGGGAATACCATGGGACGCAAGATAATACGCCGCTTCGCTGCCTGCCAAACCGCCGCCGATCACCAGCGCTTTCGCCTTAGTTTTCATCATGATAATCCGCAGGGAACCACCCTTCGTAATCTTCAAAGTACGGTTCTTCCAAGGGCGGGGGCGTAAAATCGTCTGCCATTTCCGCCGCTT
>JAFTQY010000030.1 GCA_017462505.1 Clostridia bacterium | reverse complement strand
GTGGGACTACGGTCCTTTGGGCGTGGAGCTGAAAAACAACGTCAAGAAAGCTTGGTGGAAGAAATTCGTGCAGGAAAACCCCTATAATACGGGCGTGGACTGCGCTATTTTGATGAACACGCGCACCTGGCAGGCGTCGGGACATTTGGGCGGTTTCTCCGACCCCTTGATGGACTGCAAGAGCTGTAAAGCACGTCACCGCGCCGACCACCTTGTGGAAAATTACGCCGAGAAAAAAGGCTTGAAAATCGAAGTAGCGGCAATGGATAACGATGCGCTTGAAACGTTTATTAACGAACATAAAATCGTTTGCCCCGTTTGCGGCAATTCCGACTTTACGTCTATCCGTAAATTCAACCTGATGTTTAAGACTTTCCAAGGGGTTACCGAGGATAGCGCGAACACGGTTTATCTTCGTCCCGAAACGGCGCAGGGTATCTTCGTGAACTTTGAAAACGTACAGCGTTCTACCCGTATGCGCGTGCCTTTCGGTATCGCACAGATCGGTAAATCCTTCCGTAACGAGATCACGCCCGGCAACTTCACTTTCCGTACCCGCGAATTTGAGCAAATGGAGCTGGAATTCTTCTGTAAACCCGGCACCGACCTCGAATGGTTTGCATACTGGAAAGATTACTGCCGCGACTGGCTGTTGTCCTTGGGTATGAAAGCGGAAAACCTGCACCTTAGAGATCACTCGCCCGAAGAGCTTTGTTTCTATTCAAAAGCGACGACGGACTGTGAATACAATTTCGCGTTCGGCTGGGGCGAGCTGTGGGGGGTTGCGGACAGAACGGATTACGATTTGAGCCAGCACGCAAAGGAATGCGGCAAGCCCATCACCTATCTTGACCCTGTCACCAACGAAAGATACGTACCCTACGTCGTTGAACCCTCTCTCGGCGCGGACCGCGTAGTTTTGGCTTTCCTGACCGACGCGTACGACGAAGAAGTAGTAGACGCGGAAAAGAACGACGTTCGTACCGTGCTGAGATTGCATCCTTTCCTTGCGCCCTATAAATGCGCGGTATTGCCTTTGCAAAAGAACCTGTCCGAAAAGGCAGACGAGATCTATGCGAAGATGATGAAGAAATTCCCTACGACCTACGACGTGACGGGCTCGATCGGTAAGCGTTACCGCCGTCAGGACGAGATCGGTACGCCGTTCTGCGTGACGATCGATTTCCAGACGTTGGAAGACAACACGGTGACCGTGCGCGATAGAGATAGCATGGAACAAATCCGCGTGCCCGTAGAAGAGGCAATTAAATATATCGAAGAAAAAATCGAATTCTAATTTGTTTTGGCAAACGAAAACGGCTGTTTTGAGAACAGCCGTTTTTTGTTTGCTTATTTGATTTCTTTCATGAGCTCTGCCGCGCCAAAAACTTCCTTGCGCCACGCTTCCGTCGTCGCCGCCCAAGTCGTTTGGATAATGCCGACGTATTGATTTTCGTCAATATGTTTTTTGCAGAAATTATGCAATAGCCTGATATTTTCGTCGAAATATTCGTTACTGCCGCCTGCAAGGATATCAAACCCCGCCTGCGCCAAAATTTTAAACGGCTCGACCCGAATTTTGTTTTCCTCGGACAATTCCCCCTCAAAAGCGTTAAAATAATACCACGGGCATTGTAATACCGATTTAGGGCATTTTTCCACAAATTCCTGCGGTTTATGCCGCGCGTAGTCCGACCAAATGCACGCCCGCACGCCGTTTTTTTCCACGCAATCGATAAGATAATACAAATCGTGCCACCACAAATCGTTTTGGCGAATGACTACGTAATCGTACTTAGCTTGATTTTCGTAAACCTCTTCGTCCATGCCAAGATGCAAAATTTCAGGCTGGAACAGCGCGCATACCTCGTCGATCAAATCCCGACACACCTGATAATATTTTTCCGTCGATACCATTTTGGAATATTCTTTCAGCCAAGTATCGTGACAGGTCGAAAAATTGAGCTTAGGTATAATTTTTATCCCTTTCGCGCGCAAATTGTCGATAATTACCAAAACCTCTTCACGCGAAAGCGAGCCATCTATCGCCAGTTCGGGGTGCGATTCGTATACGATACCGTCCGCCAAATCCAACACGACCGTGTTGATTCCGCAGCTCGGAAAAAGCGCAATCAATTCGTCGAATACTCCGCGATCAAAGCGCATTGTATTTTGCGCCGCGCTCGTCCACACCTTTTCCTCGCCGCCGCGGTGATTGCCCACCTCGTACCAAAGGTTCGTGCCGATATGGATAAGCATTCCTTTCATAAATTCTTTTTTCATACTCGTCCCCCCTTAAAAGTGTCCGTTCGTCAGATCTATCCCATGCGCCCGTTTGCTAGGCACAACGCGAGGGGCGTCGTTGGAAACGTATTCGTCGGGGAAGTGTATCATCACGTTTTCTTCCTCTAATTTCGGCTGTAATTTACGGATGTCCACGTCGGCAACGCCGCAACCGTCGTCAATTGCAAGGCACGCCGCGTTCGCCGCCGCAAACGATTACGTCGTAATGTTTCTTTACCTGCAAATTTCTCGAAAAATTGATTTGTTCCATAGACACAGTCTCCTGTTTGTCCGTCATTATCTTTTTGTATAACAACCGTTACAATAACCCTTCGATTAAGATTTTTATTCCGATACCAAGGAGCACAACGCCGCCGAAAATACCCGCTTTGTCGGCAAGTCTATTGCCGATAAGCTTGCCCAAATACACCGCCGTCAGCGCCAAGCCAAGCGTGATGATACCGATAAGCCCCGACGCGCCCCATGCGCCGAGCGCAAGCCCGCCTTGAATTTTTGCCACCTGCAAGGTCACCCCTACCGCTAAGGCGTCAATAGACGTTGCAATCGCCTGTACAATAAGCCCGCCGATCGACAAATCCGAGCAGTCTTTTTTTATCTTATTTTCGCTTGAACACGGACACGCCCCCTGCGTTTCGCTCGTTTGCGCCGATTTTTCTTGTTTTGCGGCGACGATTTCGCGGATGCTTTCAAAAAGCATTTTTCCGCCCAAAAACGCGAGCAAAACAAAGGATATCCACGCGGCGATTTTTTCAAAGGTCTGCATAAACGCGTCCGCAATAATGCCCGTGATATAGTACCCGATCAGGGGCATGAGGCATTGAAAAAGCCCGAACGCTCCGCCGATCAAAAGCGCCCGCCAAAAGGGCATTTTCGGGTTCGTCATGCCGTCCGTCATCGCGACCGCGCACGCGTCCATCGCCAGCGCCACGCCAAGCAAAGCAATTTCCCAAATTTCCATAAATTTCTTTCCTTACTTTAAAATGACTTTTCTGCTCTTGCGTACGATAGCGTTTATAAGATATCACAAACCCGCCGTTTTTGCAATAGCCGTAAATTGCAAAAATATGCTCTAAAATTGCGCGTTTTTCTATCTGCTGTTCGTCTTGAATACGCAAAAAAATATGAAAAATTTATAATAAAATTATATGGCTTGTTACCAAGCCATATTCTCAATCCCTTATAAACAGTTTTTGTTGCGCAAAATCGCCAACACGTCCGCAAAAATTTCCTGCGGGGCTTTGTTGCCGTCCACGCATACAATACGGTCGGGCTCTTGCTCAGCCAGCGTTTTATATCCCGCGTATACCCGCTGATGGAACGCCATGCCCGCCTGCTCTAATCGATCGTTTTCGTCCGCGCCGTGCTTGCGCTCGAACGCCGCCTCGGGGGTGAGGTCGATAAAAATCGTCACATCGGGGCGGTATTTTTTTAACGCCTGCGCGTTGATCTGCGACACAAAATCCACGCCCAAACCGCGCGCATACGCCTGATACGCAAGGGACGAATCCACGTACCGATCGCACACGACGAGTTTCCCCTCGACAAGGGCGGGCTCGACGCGGTCGGCAAGGTGCTGCATACGCGCCGCCGCGTACAAAAGCGCCTCGCAATCGTCCGTCATTTCCGCATTTTTGCCGTTTAACAAAATTTCACGGATCGCCTCCGAAATTTTACCGCCGCCCGGCTCACGGGTGAAAATATGCGGCACGTTTTCCTTTGCCAAATAATCGCTAAGCAACCTTAATTGCGTGCTTTTTCCGCAACCGTCACAGCCCTCAAAGGTAACAAATTTTCCTCTTGCCATCTTTCGTTCCCCTTAGTTTTCCTTAAATACTTCCATTTGCATACCGCGCAACCCAAAAACGTTGTCCGCTTTTTTGATCAGCGCGAGCTTTTCCTTGGTTATCCGTTCGCCGAACCGTATCAACGGCGTACACGGCGGAAACAACCCGCACGCACGCGCGCAAATACGCCCTGCCGCTCTGTCGCGATCCACCCATTCCGTTTCCCTTTCGTTTGGCAAAAGCACGGGGGACGGGTCGCGTTCAATCCCATTTTGCACCGATTTCGGCAAGGGATATTTTTCAAATAAACCGTCCAAAAACGCCGTCAGGCGTTCAAAATCTTCCATTTTCGTCGCGGGCGATAAATAGAACGTTACGACGTTGCCGTCGCAAAATTCGCTATACAGCCCCGCGTTTTCCGCGTCCTTTGCCGCCGCAAAAGCGTGCTCGCCGAACACCGCGCAAAGCTTTGTCCAGTCGCCGCCGCAATACATGCGCGCGCAACCGCTGACAAACGCGCGTACGCGTTCTTCCAAGCGCACGTTGCGGGGATATTTTACGGCATATTCCACGCTTGCCATGATCGGGTAGGACGGGCTGGTCGTGCGAAAAATATCCAGCGATAAACGCAACCTTTCGCCCAGCTCTTCCGTCCGCGCCGAGGCTACCGCGCCTTGCGTGAGCGCGGGCAGGCTCTTATGTACGCCGTCCACCCAAAGATCGGCATACGCCCCCGCGTACAAATTTTTGTCAAAATGCAAATGACCGCCGTGCGCCCCGTCCACAAGCAATAATTTGCCCGTTTCGTCACAGTACGCGCGCGCCGCCGCCAAATCGGCAATATTCCCGTAATAGTCGGGCGAGGTAAAAAACAGAGCGTCCGCCTCCGCCAAAATTTCGGCAAAATCCGCTTTCAACGCGGACACGGTATGCCCTTTCGGGATTTTTTCCTCTCGGTTTTGGGGATAGACCAACGGCTCTATGCCAAGCAGAGCGCAACCGTTAAACACGCTCTTGTGCGAGTCCTCGCAAACGGCGATCTTTTTTACACCCGCCGTCCTTGCCGCGTGCAATATGCTCAACACGCCGCAGGTGCTCCCGTCCGTCAAAATAAAGCTCTTTGCCGCGCCTAAAAGCTCGGCAATATCCCTTTCCGCCGCCGCGATACACCCCGTCGGGCAGGACAGATTGTCCGAATAGGACAGCTCGGTAATATCCCAGCCGCCCACCTTATGCCCGGGCGTGTGAAAGGATATGTGCGACGGGTCTTGCGCCACCAGCATATTAAAAATTTTGCAATTTTTCAGAACCCTTTCGTCCTGCAATATTTTACGCATAAATATACTCGGGGCAACGCATATCCGCATGCACGTATTCTTCGATCAAGTACACGATATACGACAGGCTTTCGTATTGAAAACCGCTCCCTACGCCGCCGAATTTAAACAGGCATACGTTCATATTGTTTGCCGTCGCGTCGCCGTAAGCCAGCTTGCCGTCGTCGTCATAGGTAAAGGTCTTGTACGCAAACGAGTTCAGCAGCTTGCTCATGGCGGGCTTTCCGTCCACTTCCATACCCCCCTTGTCCAGCGTGGGGCACAAATTGATGCTGAACGTGCCTTTCAAATCCCTACCGTCGGTGAAATACTCTTCCACGATGAGCGTTTCCGTTATCGAAACGACGCATTCTTTCAAATACCACTCGAATTTCACAAGGGCGTCGCGATATTTTTGAATACGCTCGACCTCGTCCTTTTCAGCCTGCGCGCGCGCCGACGATTTTTTAAAACGCTTGTCCTTTTTGGTGCGCGCGTTAAAATCGTTTTTGATTTTTTGTTCGTTCAACGCAGACGGGCTGACGTAATCGCCGCCCTCGTAATATTGCGCGACGAAGGCACGCATGTCCTCCAAATATTCGTTTACGTCGTAAAGCTGATAGAACGCTCCTTGCAGAAAGCTCTGCAAATAGGTGTCGCCAAAGGTGTACTCGTATTGCTTTTTCCCGTTTTCGTCCACGCTCTCTTTCGTCATGATCTCACGGGAATCGTAATAGTCCGCAACAAAGATCACGTCCCCCTCTTCCACCGCCGTACGCGCCTGTAACAGCTCGCCCGCCATGCTGGCGTTCAGCGACAGATCCTCTACCGAATTTTCGATAACCTCGTACGAAAATACGTCGTTTTTGTGCGCAGATTCGTTCATCGCGTAAAATTCCCCGTCTTGCAAGGACACGTTCCCCACGTAGTTCATAACGGTAAATTTTTGCGAGGGCGCAATTGAAGTTGCCGTCATCGTAAATACCAGCAACCATATAACGATCAACGCCGCCGCCGACAATATCATTTTAAACCAGTCGTATGAAAGCATTCTGCTCAAACGCAATTTGGTTATTTTTGCATCCATTTTTGCTCCTGTTTTATTCGCCGCTTTTCGCATAAACGAATAGAATAGTTTCTTTGTTGCGGTAGCGTGCCCAAGATCACGCCGATATTTTTCCGCATAATTGTATAAATTACGCCGACTCGCCGCAAGGGCAAATCGGCGTTTTTTAACTTATTTTTTCGGTTTCATCGTCGGGAAGAGAATGACGTCGCGGATCGTGGAGCTGTCCGTGAGCAGCATCACGAAACGATCCAACCCCATACCCAAACCGCCTGTCGGGGGCAAACCGTATTCGAGTGCGTTGATGAAATCTTCGTCCACCTGCGCGTCGTTGTTCCCCTTGGCGCGTTTTGCCTCTACCTGTTTTACCATACGTTGCTTTTGGTCGATCGGGTCGTTCAATTCCGAGAACGCGTTGCCGTATTCGTGACCGCAGATGAAATATTCAAAACGTTCGGTAAACGCAGGGTTGGAGGGCTTGCGTTTTGCCAAAGGCGAGTTTTCCACGGGATAATCGTAGATCACGGTGGGTTGAATGAGCTTGTTCTCTACGAACGCGTCGAAGAGTTCGATCAAAACCCAACCCTTGGTTGCGTTTTCGTGTTCGAGCTCTACGCCCAGCGATTTTGCCGCCGCGCGCGCGTCCTCGTCCGTCGCCCAGTCGTTATAATCCACGCCCGCGTACTTTTTCACAGCCTCCGCCATGGTCAATCTCGTCCAGTCGCCCATGTGGATCTCCGTGCCTTGATAGGTGATATCCAGCGTTCCGCAAACTTTCAGCGTAACCGTCTTGTACAAGTCCTCGATCATGTCCATCATATCGAAATAATCGCTGTACGCCTCGTACATTTCGAGAGTCGTAAATTCGGGCTTGTGGTAAGCGTCCATACCCTCGTTACGGAAAATACGGCCTACCTCGTATACCTTATCCATGCCGCCGACGATCAAACGCTTTAAGAAAAGCTCCGTTTCGATACGCATATACATATCGAGATCAAGGGCGTTGTGGTGGGTTTTGAAAGGTCTTGCGTCCGCGCCGATTTCCAAAGGCAACAGCGTGGGCGTGTCCACTTCCAAGTACCCGCGCGCGTCCAAAAACGCGCGGATCTCTTTCAAAATCTGCGAGCGCACGCGGAAAGTGTCGCGCACGTCCTTGTTCATGATCAGATCGAGGTGGCGCAAACGGTATTTCATATCCTTGTCCTGCAAACCGTTGTACTTTTCAGGCAACGGCAACAGCGACTTGGTCAACAGCGTGATCTCGCTGACGTGCACGGAGATTTCCCCCGTCTGCGTCTTGAACACGTAGCCCTTAAACCCGAAAATGTCGCCGATATCGTAATCCTTTTTATAGGACATGTAATTTTCCTCGCCGATATCCTGACGGGTCACGTAGATCTGGATACTGCCGCTTCTGTCCGCGATATGGGAAAAGGACGCCTTGCCCATGATACGGCGGGACATCATACGCCCTGCCATCGCAACCGTCTTACCCTCGTACGCCTCAAAGTTTTCCTTGATCGTCGCGGAATCCGCGTCCACGGGATATTTTACCTGTTCGTAGGGGTTCTTCCCCTCGGAAACAAGCTTGGCGAGCTTTTCGCGGCGGATTCTCGCCTGTTCGATGAGCTGTTCCTCTTCCGACGCCGCTACGGGCGCGTTTACGTTCTTGTTTTCTTGCATTTGTAAAACCTCAATGTTAGAAAATTTCTTTGATCAAAAGTTTGTATTCGCCGTCGGGCGCAGCCACCTTTACCGTTTCGCCGACCTTGTGTTTCAGCAAAGCCTTGCCCACGGGGGACTCGTTGGAAATTTTGTTTTCCATCGCGTTGGATTCGGTCGAGCCCGTAATTTCATACACCTCTTCCTCGTCCATTTCCTCGTCGTATACGCGCACTTTCGAGCCGATATGCACGTAGGACGTGTCGTTGTTCTCTTCCAAAATCACCGCATTTTTGATTTTGTAATCGAGGTCGACGATTTCGCCCTCGTTTGCCGCCTGTTCGTTACGCGCCGCGTCGTATTCTGCATTTTCCGACAGGTCGCCGTGGCTTCTCGCTTCCGAGATGCGCTCCACGATTTCCTGACGTTTCACCGTCTGCAAATACTTCAAACGTTCTACCGCCTCGTCGTAACCTTTTTGCGTCATAATAAATTGCTGTTCAGCCATTGCTCCTCCTCGCCCCGCCGTTGATTTTAGGTTGCGTTTTCCTGTGTTTTTGCAAAAAATCTTGCGCCGTAGAACCCCACGCAAAACCCCAAAAGACACGAAAAAAAACCGTCCTTTTGCGGAACGCTAAAAATACAACCGCGACCTTTTGTCCACCAAAAAGCCACGGCGTTTATCCTTTTCTGTTTCACATTATATCTTATTTTATGTTCTTTGTCAATGATTTTTGCCCGTTTTTAAAAGAATTTCGTCTGTTTTACACCCTTTCGTCCCTTTTTATCACATTTTTTTGGCTTATTTTATCGAATTGACAAATTCCGCCATGCGCTCGAACGCCTCGGAAAGAGCGTTCATGCTCGTCGCGTACGAGATACGAGCGTTGTACTGACCGAACTGCCCAAACGCGCCGCCGGGAACGATCGCCACTTTCTTTTTCGCAAGCAATTCATTTGCAAACGTTTCGCTGTTCATGCCCGTACCCTTTACGGACGGGAACGCGTAAAACGCGCCGCGCGGCTCAAAGCATTGCAAACCGATTTCTCGCAAGGAACACAGTACGAATTTACGGCGCTTGTCGTACGAATCCCGCATTTCCTCCACCGTCGCAAAGTTATCCGAAAACCCGTCTTTGAGAGCCTCGATCGCCGCGTACTGCGACATAGTCGGCGCGCACATGATCGCGTATTGATGAATTTTAAACATCGCCTCGTCGATTTGAGCAGGCGCGCAGACGAACCCCATACGCCAGCCCGTCATGGCAAACGCCTTGGAAAAACCGCCGATATAAATCGTGCGTTCTTTCATGCCGGGGATCTGGACGATCGACGCGTGCTTGCCTCCGTAGGTCAGCTCCGCATAGATCTCGTCCGTGATGACAAGCAGATCGTGCTTGATAAACACCTTTGCGATCTCTTCTAACTGTGCACGGGTCATGATCGCGCCCGTGGGGTTGTTGGGATAGGTCAAAATAATCGCTTTGGTGCGGGGCGTGATCGCCTTTTCCAAATTTTCCACCGTCAAAACAAAGTTGTCCTCTTCATGACATTCCACGTGCACGGGCGTACCGTCCGACATGGAAACAAGCGGAGAATAGGACACGTATGCGGGGTCGGGGATCAGCACCTCTTCCCCCGGCTCGATACAAGCGCGCAAGGCAAGGTCGATCGCCTCGCTCCCACCCACCGTCACAAGAATATGCGCGGGGTCGTATTCGAGCGCAAACCGCTCCTGTAAGTACCGCGAAATGAGGTTGAGGAGCTGGGGCAAACCGCGGTTGCCCGTGTACTGGGTGTACCCTCTTTGCAGGGACGTGATCGCCGCCGAACGCACTTTCCAGGGCGTGACGAAATCGGGCTCGCCCACGCCGAGGGAGATCGCGCCTTCCGTTTCGCGAACGATATCGAAGAATTTCCGAATACCGCTCGGCTGTATCAATTTTGCTTTTTTATTGATAAATTCTCTCATAATCGTAAGTAAATGAGTTGGCTTACGCCATGATTTGAACGCACAGCGTTCATGATTTGAAAACCTATGGTTTTCATGAATTGCCGACTTTGTCGGCATTATTGTAATATTTACCACAATGCAAAACAACGTTTTGCAATTCATGCGGCGACGCCGCAATTCATGTTTATAAAACAATTCATGCACCAAAGGTGCAATTCATTGTTTTACGCCTGTATCGACAAGCGGTAATCCGCGTCCTCCTTTTCCGTCAACACCCCTTCGATCTTGTACTTTTTCAAAATGAAATGGGTCGCGGTGGACATCACGCCGTCAAAGGTAGAAATACGCTCAGACACGAAACGGGATACCTGCTGCAAGGTCTTGTCCTCGATAAACACCGCAAGATCGTACGCGCCGCTCATCAGATACACCGCCTTGACCTCGGGGAACGCCGCGATCTGTTTCGCGATCCCGTCAAAGCCCTCTTTTTTCTTAGGGGTCACCTTGACCTCGATCAACGCCTCTACCAAGGCGTCCTCCGCCTTTTCGCTGTTCACGATCGCTGTGTATTTTACAAGCAAACCGCTCTTTTCCATGTCCGCGACGGTATTTTTCACCGTTTCTTCGTCCACGGACAGCATCGCCGCGATCTTTTTGTGCGGAATGCGCGCGTCCTCCGTCAAAATATTCAAAATATCCTTTTCCAAAGCCGTCATAATTTCTATGCTCCTTTGTTGATTTTTCATGCAATTTTAAAGAATGTTCTCTAAAAACAGATGGTCGTAGCCGAGGTTTTCCACAAAATCCCGCGAAATAAATTTCACGTGGTTGAACTTCGCAAAATTAAAAATATGCGTTTTCGTGAGCACGGGGGTAGGGATATCGAGGTCGTGACAGATCTCGGTGAGATAATCGAAAAAGTGCGAATAGGTCAGTTTTTCGGGATTTTCATAGACAAGCTGCTTTTTGATATGTCCGTCCGTCATCAATTTTGCCCAGATCCGCATGCCTTCCCTCCTTGCCGTTATATTATACGCAATATTATACACGCTTTTGCGGGAAATGTAAACCGTTTTCACAGGCGTTTTTCGCATTTTTCGGTATATCCCCCCACCGCAAAGAATACAATACCTTACCGACTTTCCCGATTTTTTTCTCCGTGCGGTTTTGCCGCGCGGAGCGCAAAAGACTGTGAAAGGATTTTTCTGACAGGACTCGACAAAGAAAGTCGTTTTCTTTGCGATTTCGCCAAATCGAAGTAAGTAAAATGGAGTAAACGGCAACGCTATGGCAAAACAACGTTTTAAAAAAGGAATTTCGCACCTGTTTGCGATCGCCGCCGTGCTTTTGGGCGCGGTCGTATGTATGGTTTCCACAATCGTCTACGGCATACAAAAAGCCAAAGACGACGCGCTGTACGCCGCGGCAAGCCGCTCTTTGCCCATCTATTCGGTGGAAACGGACGAAAAGAAGATCGCGATCAGCTTTGACTGCGCGTGGGGGGTGGATTATACCGATACCCTGCTTGACGTAATGGCGAAAAACGACGTGCGCTGTACCTTTTTCGCCGTGCAGTTTTGGGTGGAAAAGTACCCCGAATACGTCCAAAAAATTATTGCCGCAGGGCATGAAATGGGCACGCACAGCCGCACACACCCCTATATGAGCAAGCTTTCCGAGGCGCAAATACAGGACGAATTGACAACGTCCTCCGCCGCGATCGAAAAGCTGACGGGGCAAAAGGTGACCTTATTTCGTCCCCCGTACGGGGATTATAACAATCTTTTGATCGACACGTGCAACGCCATGGGGCTGTACCCCATTCAATGGGACGTGGATTCGCTGGACTGGAAAAACCTGTCCGCGACGGAGATCGCCATGCGCATCATCAACGGCGCGAAAAACGGCTCGATCATTCTTTGCCATAACAACGGCTTACATACCGCCGAAGCCCTGCCCCTGATCTTTTCCACGCTGAAAAACCGCGGATTTACGTTCGTGCCGATCGGGGAGCTGATCTATCGCGAAAATTATACGATAGATAGGAGCGGCAGACAACACAAAAACGCCTGATCGGACGCCTGATTTTTTGCGTTCGTCGCGACACGGTGCGGGGCGTTTGACAAAAACAGCAAAAAATACGTTTGGAGGTTTCTAATGAACTACGTTACGGAAAAAAACAATAAGGTTTACGTTGCGGGTGAAATCGTGAGCGACGCAAAATTCTCTCACGAGGTGTACGGCGAGGGCTTTTACGAGTTCTTCGTGCGGGTAATGCGGCTGTCGGGGCAAGCGGATATTTTGCCTGTGACATTAAGCGAACGGCTGATCCAAGGGGGCATGCTCGGCAAGGGCAAGACGATCTTTGCCTTGGGGCAATTCCGCAGCTATAACAAGATCGAAAACGGCAAATCGCGGCTGATGCTCACCGTTTTTGTGCGAGAGCTGCTCAGCGAAATGCCCGATAAAAACCCGAACAGCATTTTGCTTAGCGGGTATATCTGCAAGCCGCCCATCTACCGCACCACCCCGTTCAACCGCGAGATCGCGGACGTACTGGTCGCGGTCAATCGCGCCTATAACAAGTCGGACTATATCCCCTGTATCGCATGGGGACGGAACGCGCGGTTTGTCAAAAATTTGACCGTCGGCGATAGAATCGCCATTTCAGGCAGGATACAGAGCCGCGAATACCAGAAAAAGCTGTCGGAAACGGAAATGAAAACCATGACGGCGTACGAGGTGTCCGTATCCAAGCTGGCAGCGTTCGATTCGGCGGAAGAATTTGACATCGACAGCGAGTTCGATCTGTACTCGCTACAAGGCAAAAACGAGCCGCTTGCAACGGGCGCGGAATATTAAAACACCCCCCGTCAACAGGGTATGCTACGGGGGGTATTACGAAAACGGGCGTTCGCGCCCGTTTTTTATTAAAAGTTTGTCCGTTCCGTTCTAAACCGCATTTTGTCCGCATACGATAAAACAGAGTAAAACGCAACAAAGGAGATTTTGTATGAACGAAGAAATCGAATACGCCGAAATGCTGGAAATCCCCGTGTCCACCGTTAACGTGGTGCGAAAAAAACGCCGTCGCAAGCGCACGGGCAATCACGAAAGCGCGCCCCTGCCCGAAACGAACGATACGCCCCCGAACGCAGACGCTTTTTTACGCGATTCGGTAATCGCGCAGGTAAACGGAAAAATGGAAGACCCGACCGCCGCGCCGCCCGCGCCGCAAATTACGGCGGACGCGCAATTGTTTGCCGAGGGCGCAAACAGCGAGGGTTACCTTTCGTTTGAACCCGAACCCGACCGCATGCACACCGTCCGT
Organism: Clostridia bacterium; assembly: GCA_017462505.1. The sequence goes on along the minus strand of JAFTQY010000030.1, from coordinate 6,228 downwards.
CTGTACGCGTCGGGCGAATCGCGCCCCTTTGAAAACGACCTTGAAAATGCAGAGGATATTGACGGCGAATATGAAAACGACGGCACACGGTACGCGATGAACTCGCCAAAACGCCCCTCTCGCGGCTTGCGTATTCTGCTCAATACCGAGCTTGCGCTCGCCTGCGCGCTTTGCGGCGCGATCTTTTTCACGAACGTGTTTTTGCCAAACAGCGCGATCAACACCTTTTTCCGCGCGATGAACACCCCCAAGCAAGAGGCAGTCGTAAAGCATTATTCCGAATTTGACCTTGCGCCCATCGTCAGCCTGCGTTCGGACGCGGAGCTTAATCTTTCATCCACGGGCGTACTCTCGTTTACGGACGATTGCTGCGTATACCCTGCCGCAAACGGTACGGTGAAAGAAATTTTGCAAGCAGAGAACGGCTTGTACACCGTAAAAGTAGGGTACACCGACACGTTTACGGGGGTTTTCTACGGTTTAGATACGGTATACTACGCCGTTGGCGACGAAGTGAAAGCCAACGTCCCCGTCGGCTACACCGCGGGCAACGCCGAGGTACAGGTGACTATGTATTCGGACGGCGACCTTTTGAACTGTTTTGAGCTGACGGAGGAAAACTGCCTTGCGTGGATCGACGCTTCGGAAGAATAAATTAAAAAACAGAACCAAATCCACGGAAACCGTCACGCGCAAGCCCCCACGCTTGCGCGTGTTTCGCCTACACCCCCTTTTCGTGGCGGTGGGGGTATGGTACGCGTTCACGGGGGAATTATTCCTGTTTTTCCTCTCTGCGCTCGTCGCCGTGCAACACGAATGCGCCCATGCGTTCGCCGCGGCAAAGCTGGGCTATAAGCTCAACGCCATCGTGCTTATGCCCTTTGGCGCGGTCATTGACGGCGATCTGCACGGCATTTCCTTTAAGGACGAAATTTTCGTCGCCCTGTGCGGGCCGTTATGCAACCTGATCACCGCGGCGTTTTTTATCGCGCTTTGGTGGTTAGCCCCTACCATGTACGCGTTCACGGACACGGCGTGCTATACCTCGCTCGCGATTGCGCTCGTCAATCTATTGCCCGCATACCCCCTAGACGGGGGCAGAATTTTCAAGTGCGCGTTGGCGCGCTTTTTCAGCCGTTTCGACGCGCAAACGGGCAGAGCGGAACGCCGCGCGGAAAAAATTTGCCGTTTTATCACCTTTTTGTTTGCCGCCTGTTTTTTTGCTGCGTTCGCCCGTCAATGCGTGTTCCGCCAGCCCAACTTTACCCTGCTCGCGTTCGCGCTGTTTTTAACGATCGGCGCGCTTGGCAACCGTGACAAATCGGCAACGTACGCCCGCATGGATTTTTCCTGTAAAAACGCCCTGCAACGGGGGGTGGAAATCAAGCGCGTCGCCCTTTCCGCCGCCCGCCCTATCAAAGACGCTCTGCGCTTTTTATCCCGCGGCTCTTACCTGATTTTAGAGGTGTACGACGAGCAGGAAAACCACCTGTTCGACCTGCCGCAAAACGAGCTATCGGCGTATTTTTTGGCCGCAAAAAGTCCGTATACCCCGCTCTCTCAGCTCTGCAATATACAAGAAATTGACCCGAAAAAGGACGAAAAAACCCGATAATTGCAAGAAAAAACGCCAAAAAACGCGCAAAACTTCTTGCAAAAGCGCCTCTTGTGTGTTATACTAATGCTTGCGTGGTTTTTTGCACAGTGGAAAACAATCCGTTTGCATACGCAAAAAACTGCGAGTCCGACGATAAAAAAGCGCACGGCGAAAGGAAACGGCGATGAAAAAACAAATCAAGAAAGAATGGTTTTTGGACCGTTATTGCAAGCAGCAATTCGCCGCGTTGGTCGAGGACGGAAAGTTGGCGGAATTCGCCTGCGAAAAAGAACCCCGCACTTCCTGCGTGGGCAATATCTATAAGGGCAAAGTGACCAACGTGCTCTCGGGCATGAACGCCGCGTTTATCCATTGTGGTTTGGAAAAAAATTGCTACCTTTCCATGGACGAAAGCTATACCGATTGCACCAAATACGACGACGCGACCCCCGAAAAGGCGGACAGCCGTCCCTTGGATCTGCAAATCGGCGACGAAATTATTGTGCAGGTGACCAAGCCGCCCCGCGGCAATAAGGGCGCGAAAGTCACCACGCACCTTTCCTTTGTCGGCAAGACGATGATTTATCTGCCCAACACCGATTTCCTTGGCATTTCCCGCAAGATCACCGACGAAAGGGTACGCGAGGATCTGTTGCAAGCGGCGGAAAATATGCGCGAAAGCACGGACGAGGGCTTTATCGTTCGCACCCAAGCTCCGTTTGCCACGGCAAAACAGCTCAAAGCCGAGGCGGCGTTCTTGAAAAAGCTGTATGCGGAAACGCTGAAAACGGCAAAGACCGCCCCCGTCGGTTCGGTTTTGTACGAGGACGAGGACCTGCCCTTGCGGGTGCTGCGCGATTCGTACGGCGAGGACATCACCGCCTTCCACGTCGGGGACAAGGAATTATACGAGCGTTTGTTGCGCCTTGTAAAGCTCCGCCGCGACATTCCTGCGCGGAAATTGATTTTTTATCAGGGAAACCGTTCGATGCTGCGCGAATACGGCATCACGCCCCTGATCTACGGCGCGGCAAGCCCCACCGTTCCCTTGGAAAACGGCGGGTATATCGTCATCGAGCATACCGAGGCGTTGACCGTCGTGGACGTGAACACGGGCAGCTACGTCGGCAAAAACAATTTGGAAGAAACGGTATTTCACGTCAATCTTGCCGCCGCGAAAGAGATCGCAAGGCAGGTGCGCCTGCGTAATATCGGCGGTATCGTCGTGGTCGATTTTATCGATATGGTGGACGAAACGCACAAAGAGGCGGTGACCGAAACCTTGAAAGCGGCGCTCTCGTTCGACCGTGCAAAATGCAACGTGTTGCCTATGAGCGAGCTTTGCATTTCGCAATTTACCCGCAAACGTCTTGGGCGCGACGCACATTCTTACCTTGTCAAGCCCTGCGAGCATTGCGAGGGAAAGGGCTACGTGCACGACGATATTTTCGTGATCACCCGTCTGCGCGCGGACGTGCTCGATTGCTTTGCGCAAGGGCATACCGCCGCCGTGATCGAGCTGAACGAAAAAATCATGGCGCACATCTTCGAGCAAAAGCTCTTTGCCAAAGAAATCAACGGGCGTTGGAAGGATAAACAGCTCTATTTCGTACCGCATAAGACGTACAAGGAAGAGTATTTTACCGTGCGCGGCGAAAGCGCCGACAGCTCCGCCCTGCCCGAAAAGGCGCAACGTCTTGAATAAAATAAATTTTATCTATTTTTCCCGTCCGCAAATCCTTTCGGACGGGATTTTTGTTGAAATCCCCCTATACGTGTCGAAACGAACGGAATTTTTCTCCGTTTTTATCCGCTCGAAAAAAAGATTTTGGCAGATTTTTCAATCCGCCCGCGTTTTTTATTTTGCCGAATTTCGCTAAAAACGCTTTACAATGCAAAAATAAAATGATATAATATGCGCGTATGGCTTTTATTTATAATGTTCGCGCGTTACGCGCGCACACGGAAAAAGTCACGGCAAAAGAAGAAAGTAAAAAAGTTATGTAAGGAGAATACAATGGACAAAAACGTTCAAAAAGAAGAAGGCATCAGCTTAATGGACATCGTGCGTCTTCTTTTAAGCAAGATCAAGCTTTTGATTTTGCTTGTGATCATCGGCGGCTTTATCGGCGGCTGTTTTTCGGTATGGCAGACGAAGGACGTAAAATATTACGGCTCGCAAATTCGTTTCTACGTTAATCCCGAAAACCCCACCATGTCCGCAGACGGCAGCGGTTTGAACACCAGCGGCAGCGAATACGGCGTTTACGGCGCGTACGGCGAGCATATCATGGATAACATGGTAAAGCTCCTCAACGAAGACGCGTTTGCAGAAGAAATGCTCCTGCGCAGCCAAAACACCGACGAGCTTTCCGATAACGAAAAGGCTCTTTACAAATATTTGCCCATGAAAGACGTTTGGACGGGCGAAACGGAAACGGCTTTGGCGGCAAAGCTCAACGCGGCGATCGACGCGGCGATCCCCGAGGTGCAAAAGATCATCGAGGCGGAAGAGGCGTTGCTTGACGCACAGAGCACCTACCTTTCGGCGATCAGTACCTACACGACCGCAATGGACGAGCTGGACGACGCATGGGGTAAAGCTTTCCCCGGACCTGAAAGTTCCTTTGACGAGGTAAAATATTCCAAGCTCACGGAAGAAGAGCTGCAAAAGCACCCTACCTTGGTAGAGGCTTACAGCAAAGCCAGCCGCGCAAACAGCGACTTAACGATTGCGCTCAGCAACGTAAACGGCGGCAATATTGCGCTCAGCAACGCGCAGAAATCCGCGCAGGCGTCCCGCTCTAAGGTGCTCGACCTTTGGAGCGAAACGGCAAGATACAAGGGCATGCACTCTAAATTTGCCGCGGCTACGCATTTCTCGTTCTTGCTTTCCAACGAGGACAGAGAGGACGCAAACAAGTTTGCGCGTAGCTTTATCTACGCAAGCATCTCCGTTTACGGCGACGCAAATAAAGAATTTGCAAACGAAGTATACGACATCGTAAAAGAGGTCGTTCCCGAATACGTAGAGGCGAACATGGCGATCCCCGCGGGTTATACGGGCACGAACTGCCAAAGAATTTCGCGTAACGACAACGTTCGCCAGACGAACGTCGGCTACACCAGAAGTCAGGCGATCAAATCGGCGTTCTTGATGGCGGTGGCGGTTGGCGTGATCGCTTGCGTTGCGATCATCATCGTGGACAGATCGGACAAGCGTTTGCGCGATTGCGACGTGATCACCAGAGAATTCCAAGTTCCCATTCTCGGTATCGTACCTACGATCGACATGGATAACATTCCCACGAAAAAGGGCGCTGCGAATAAGCAGAACAAGGAGGAAAAATAATGGGACTCTTTTCTAAATTTACCGCAAAACTTTCTTCGCGTTCGCATGCAAAACGTTCCCGCAAGGCAACGGAAACCCACCATTCGCACCGTCACGAATATCTTTTGAGCGACGACACTCCCTTTGACGTAACCGAGGCGTTCCGTAATTTGAAAGCGGCGCTTTCGGTGTCCGTTCCCAAAAAGGACGGCGGCGTAGTCATCATGACCACCTCCGCATACCCCGAGGACGGGAAAACGACGGTCACGGCAACCCTCGCGCTCATGTTCGCGCAGTCCAACGCCAAGGTTATTTTGGTGGACGCCGATATCCGTAAGGGCAGAGTTGCAAAATATTTCAAACGCAAATCTTCCCCCGGTCTTTCCGATTACCTTTCGGGGCAGAACAGCTTGGACGAAGTCGTTCACAGCTCCCATATCAACGAAAACCTTTCGTATATCACTTGCGGCACCCACTCGCCCAAGCCCTACGAGCTGCTCGAAAGCGACGAAATGAAGAATTTCCTTAACGAGCTGCGCAGTAAATACGATTACGTTATCATCGACACGCCCCCCGTGCTTATCCTTTCCGACGCGCTTGCAATCGCGCCCACAACGGACGGCGTTGTGCTCGTTTGCCGCCATCAGGTATCCTATATCAGCGATATCGAACGCGCGCTCGGCACGTTGAAATTTTCCAAGGCAAACGTACTCGGCGTTGTCGTCAACGACTACAAACAGCCCAAGGCAGGCAAGTTCTACGGCGGTTATAAGAAGTATTATTACTACAATTATAACTATTCCTACGGCTCGACGAACCCTGCGGACAAGGACGACGACGAAACGGAAGAAACGAAATAACGCGGCTATATCGTAAAAGGATATACTTAGCGATCACAAAACAAACGGGGTGGAAATATTTCCGCCCTTTTTTGTCCTTTCACAGCGTTTGAAAAACGCCCTATCAGGGTAATAATAAATATTATGGAAAACTACACGGAAAAAGAAATCAGAACAACCAACCTTTTGCCCATCGTGCCCCTGCGCGGCAAGGTGGCGTTTCCGCACACCAACGTATCGTTTGAGGTCGGACGGGACATGACGCTCAAAGCCATCGACCGCGCCTCCGCAACCGACCGCACGGTGCTTATTTTGACCCAGCGCGAAACGGAAAAGGATAATATCACCCCCGCCGACGTTTACACCGTCGGGTGTGTGGCGAGAATCAAGCAAGTGGCACAGCTTACGGGCGGCGTTATCCGCGTACTGTGCGAGGGCTTATACCGCGCAAAAGCGCGCGG
>JAFTQY010000029.1 GCA_017462505.1 Clostridia bacterium | reverse complement strand
TTGCCGTCCTTTTCCGCGCCTGTTTTGGTGGTGATGCCAAGGAGCGAACCAAGCTGAATACCGTTCAAAATTTCGTCGGGGGAATTGATCAAATCGCCAAGCGTGGTGAACGCTTTGCCGCCGTCTTTTGCGATAATGTTATCGTTTGCGTCGTATTCAAAGTCCACGCCGTACGTACCGTAGGCAAGGGCAACGAGCATAGCGTTGCTATCTTTTTCTGCGTCCGTTTTGGTGGTGATGCCAAGGAGCGAACCGAGCTGCATGCCGTTAAGAACCTGATCGGGGGAGCTCATCAAATCGCCAAGCGTGGTGAACGCCTTACCGCCGTCCTTATAAATAATGCGGCTGTCGTCGCTTTCGCCGTCGTATTCAAAGTCTACGTCGTACGCGCCGTATGCAAGCGAAACGAGCATTTTATTGCCGTCGTCTTCCGCCTGAGCTTTCGTCGTGATACCAAGGAGCGTACCCAGTTCCAGCTTGCCGACGATTTCCATAGGGTCGCTGTTTTTGCCCATAAACGCGCCCAGCGCAAGGGATTTTTGTTTTACCTCTTCGATCAAGCCCTCGGCGTTTACCGTAACCGCCGTGTATTTTGCAAGGCTCTTTTCTTGGCTGGACTGCAACTGATAAATAACGTCGCCGTAGGAAGAATACAGCGCAAAGCTCTCACCTAAAACGGCAATATAATTATCGCTGTTTTCCGTCGTCCAAACTTCGCCGTTTTTGGTGTAAACGGTTTCGTCCACGCATGCAAACGTGTCGTTTTCGTTGTTATAAACGTAGGAGATCGGGAGCATTTTGATCTTGCCCTCAATTACCGTATAGTTTACGCCCGCTTTACCGAAGAACAGGTTTTTCAGGATCGCGCCCGTTTGACCGTCGTCGAAAATATCCGATTTCGTGGCAAGCAAAACCTCGCCGAGCTCAACTTCCTTGACCTCGTCCATAAGCAGGTCGGAGAACTGGTTCAAGGGCGTGGTCATCACCTCGACTTTGTCGAGGATAATGCTCTTTTCTTCCGCCGATTCGATCAATTTATCGATCGACTGTTCCACCTGCGGCGAGATCGCGCTCAGGTCCTCAAAGGTGAGTTCACTGCCTTTTTCGGCTATTTTAATAATATCGTTCAGTGCTTCCGTTAAGGACATTTCGCCGTAGCGATCGTCCAAAACACCGACTTTATCGTCGCTCCCAAACAGCTTTTCGTATAAGCCTACGTTCGTCATCTTATCGATCGTGTTTACCGTCTTTTCAACGGGACGGCTGACGATCAGGAAAACGCTAAGGGCGATCAGCGCGGGCAGAGTAATGAAACCAATAAAAAAGCCGAGCAGCACGAAAGGCCAACGGGGACGTTTTCTCAGTGCGCGACGTCTTTGCTTTTTCTCTGGTAAATAGTCGTACTCAAGATAGGTGTCTGCCATTATATGTACACTCCTAAAAATTTTTTGTAATATCTACATTATATACTATAATAGGCGTAATTGCAAGTGTTTTTACAACAAAGAAAGACAAGTTTAAAAAAACTTGTCTTAAAAAATCCGCAAAAACGCTTTCTTTGTGGAAAAATAGAGGTGTTGTAAAAAACTGGAAACCCTCTTTGTGATATTCGGTAAACGTTTGGCTTAGAAAAGGGGAATGGTGGCGAGATAAATCACGTCGTCGCGATCAGCTGCGTCCGCCTCTGCCAACACGAAAGCCTTTTTATGGATAATGCCGCCTGCCTTTTCAACGAGCGCCTCCAAGCCCGTCAGCGACGCGCCCGTGGAAACTACGTCGTCCACGATACCGACCTTTTTGCCTTTCAAAAGGTCCACGTCGTACTTGGAAAGATACATTTTCTGTTCCTTGCCCGTGGTAATGGAGGATTCAATGGCAACCTCGATACCGTCCTGCATGTACAGCTTTTTGCTCTTTCTCGCTACCGCATAATAGCGTTGACCAAGCTCCCTCGCCACGCAATGGGTCAGCTGTAAGCCCTTGGATTCCGCCGTGATCAAAACGTCGCAATCGGAAAGCTCTTTGGCAAGCTCCTTGCCGCAATGCTCGGTGAGCGCGCTGTCGCCGTGCAGGTTAAAAAACGCGATCGAAATGCCGCTGGGAAGGGGCAGGATGGGTAAATGCGCGTCAAAACCACGGATATTGACCGTATGAAATTCCATAATTTATCTCCTTTATAATCGGGTGTAAATACTTACACAAACAGTATAGCACTTTTTTTTGAAAAAGTAAACGGTTTTTAAAAAGTTTCCGCTGTTTTTGCAGAATATTTCTAGGCGGAAATCGCGGCAAGGGTTGACTTTTTCCCGCGTTTGGGGTATAATGGGTATAGTAGCAGTTTTTATTGCGAAACGGAGAAAAATATTGTGAACGAAATTACCGCCATTACCCCGCAGATCAAAGACAAAACCCGTTGCAACGTGTACGTGGACGGGCGTTTTTGTTGCGGCTTGACCTTGGAGGCGACGGTGAAAAACCGTTTAAAAGTCGGCGTTGTTATCACCGAAGAACGCTTGGCGGAGATACAGTTGGAAAGCGAGAAAAACACGGCGTTCGATAAGGCTTTGACCCACCTTTCCGCTACGCGGAAAACGGAAAAGCAGGTGCGGACGTTTTTGGGCAGCAAGGGGTATTTGCCCGCCGTTGTCGATTACGTGGTGGAAAAGCTCCGCTCCTATAATTTTTTAAACGACGGGGAATACGCCGAGGCGTACGTGGAGAGCGTTGCAAAGCGCAAGGGCGGCAGGCTGATCCGCATGGAATTGCGCGGAAAAGGGGTGTCGGACGAAGAGATCGACGCCGCTTTGGACGGGTTGGATAAGGATACGGAGCTTGCCGTGGCGACGGCGATTTTGCAAAAATATATGCGCGGAAAGGCTTGCGATCAGCCCACTTTGCAAAAGGCATACCGTTATTTGATGAGCAAGGGCTACGATTACGAAACGGCAAAGGCGGCGCTCGCTACGCTTGGGGAGATAGACGAGGACTGATGAAGGACGAAAAGGATATAAAGCGAATACATTTTAACGAGATCGGCTCGACGAACGAGTACGCCAAGGGCTTGCGCGCTGAGGGGCGCGACGTGGTGGTGACGGCAGACAAACAGACGGGCGGTCGGGGCACGAAAGGCAGGTCGTTTTCCTCAAACGAGGGGGGCGTGTACGTAACGAAGCTCACTTTTTACCGCGATTTTCCCGCGCGCGAGGCGTTTAAGATCATGGCGGGGGCGGCGGTCGCCGTGTGCGAAACGTTAGAATTTTACGGCTTGCGGCCCGTGATCAAATGGGTGAACGATATTTACGTGAACGATAAAAAGATCTGCGGGATTTTGATTGAAAACGTGTTTTCGGGCAATACGGTGTCGTCGTCGATCGTCGGGATCGGCTTGAACGTGCACAACAGTTTGCCAAAGGAGCTGGGACATATCGCAACGACGATGGCTGACGAACTGAAAACAAGCCCGCCCGTAACGGAAGTACGGGAACGCTTGATCGAGCGTTTATCCGCGCAAAAGGGCGTGGACGAGTATCTGAAACGGATCGGGTATATGGGTCGGCAAGCGACGGTGATTTGCGGCGAAAAAAGTATGCGCGCTACCCTGCTTTCGGTGGACGAAGAAGGGGGCTTGTGGGCGGAAATCGAGGGTGAAAAGCGGCGTTTTGCGGCGGCAGAAGTCTCTTTGGGGTTGTAAAAAGGAGCGGATATGTACGTACTGACGAACAAACAAATGCGTGAGGCAGACGGGTACACGATCGAAAAACAGGGTGTGCCCTCGTTGACGCTGATGGAACGCGCGGGAAGCGCGCTGGCGGACGAGGCGGAAAGGCTTGCGCCCGTGGGCAAGATACTCTGCATGTGTGGCGGCGGGAACAACGGCGGCGACGGTTTTGTGTGCGCTCGGATATTAAAAGGGCGGGGACGTGTCGTGACGACGGCGTGTTTTGCCGAGAAATTTTCGGATGATTGCCTTGTGAATAAAGAAAAATGGACGGCGTGCGGCGGTGAGATTTTATCCGCGTTTTCGGGCGCGGGTGCGTACGCGCTCATTGTCGATTGTCTGTTTGGTACGGGTTTGCGCGGGGGCTTGGACGGCGAAAACGAACGCTGGGTGTCTTGGATAAACGCGCAAAAGGAAAAAGGAACAAAAATTCTTTCCGCGGATATTCCGTCGGGGCTTTGCGGGGATAACGGCTTGGCAAAGGACGGGGCGGTCTGCGCCGATACTACCTTATGTATAGGTGAGATAAAGGCGGGCGTTTTGCTCGCGGACGGGTTAGATTTTGCGGGCGAGGTAAAGCGCGCGGATATCGGCATTTCCCTGCCCGAAAAGGGGTATGCGGAACAGATCGACCGCGAAACGGCAAGGGCGTTGTTGCCGATAAGAAAGCGCAATTCCCATAAAGGCACGTACGGCAGGGCTGCGATTGTGGCTGGGAGCGTAGAATACACAGGCGCGGCGTATTTGTCTGCGGCGGCTGCGGCTTGTTTGCGTACGGGTGCGGGATATACCACTCTGTTTGTGTCCAGCGAGATTTTACCCTATTATATTTTAAAGAACCCCGAATTGCTGTTAAAAAGCACAAACGAGGGGGGACGGTACGCGTTCACGGAAGAAAACGCCCAAGAATTGCTCGGCTATGACGCGGTGGCGTACGGTATGGGCATGGGGTGTAGTCAGGACGTGGCGGACGGCGCGGCGTACCTGCTTTGCAACTACGCGGGCAAACTGATTTTGGACGCGGACGGCTTAAACAGCCTCGCTCGGTATAAAAAGCAAGGATTTTCCACGCTGTTTGGCAACAAAAAATGCGACGTATTGCTTACGCCGCACGCTAAGGAATTTTCCCGTTTGTCGGGGAAATCGGTGGAAGAAATTATAGAGAACGGGCTGATCGCGCCCTGCGCTTTTGCCGAAAAATACGGCGTGAGCGTGCTTTTGAAAAACGCGTCCAGTATCATTACGGACGGGGAGCGTATCTCCGTGAACACGGCGGGCAATTCGGGACTTGCCAAAGGGGGTAGCGGCGACGTGCTCTCGGGTGTGCTTGCAGGGCTGTGTGCGCAGGGGCTTTCGTCGTTCGACGGCGCACGTCTGGGGGCGTATCTGGTCGGAACGGCGGCAGAGTTTGCCGCGCAAACGCTCGGAGAACGCGCTTTGCTCCCGACGGACGTGATCGGGCGGCTGGGCGAGGCGTTTTTGTCGCTAAACCGTTAAACTTCCGATTTACCGAAGATGCGCACGAACACGGAAACGAGCAACAAAGCAACGCTCATAAATACGTAATAATAGAAAAACGGGGTCAGCATGGACAGGAGCAAAATCAACGCCGCACTGATCAAAAACCGCTTGGAATTGCGTTTGGAAAACCAGAGCGTAAGACGGCGTTTCTTGCCGCTTTGCGCGCTGTCGCCGAGGTAGGTTTTGGGCAACGCGTCGGCGTTCTTTAACGCAACGTACACGTCCTCGCCCGTTTTTACCTGAATTTGCAACCGTCCGCACAGGGTGCGCGCTGGCTCTTCGATATTGCCGCAGAGCAAAATTTTTTCCTTTCCCGTTTTCAGCCGCGCGTATCTGGCAACGTCGTCGGCGTTGACGGGCGAGAGCTTAAAATGCAAAAAATAAAACTGCGTTTCGCTGTGCAAGCGTAGCAACGAAAACCGTTGCAGGGGTGTATTTTTAGATAGCGCATTGCGGAAAAATTCCGTTTTCGCCCCGTCGCTGAGCAAGGCTAGGTGGAGCAAAAGCTTTTCTTTTTCCTGCTCGTCCGAGCGTTTCAACAGCAGATTTTTGCGTTTGGATTGCAGGTGCGCGCCGACGGACGCCATGATTAGACCGCCGCAAAGCGCGGCTAAAAGTAGCGAAAGCCAAAACCCGACGTTGATAAAGCGAAAGGCGCAAAGGGCGAGCAAGGTAGACGCTAAAAAAGTGAAAAGAAGATCGGAAATAAAGGCAAATCGTTTCATATTTGCATTTTTGCCGAAAAAATCTCTTTCTAAACCTTGAAAAACGTGAAAATATGTAGTATAATGTCTTTGGGTAAAAGAAGATGGAAAAGATAGCGATTTTTGGCGGGTCGTTCGATCCGGTGCATACGGAGCACGTCCGCTTGGCGGAGGCGGCGATACAGGGGCTTGGCTTGGACAAGCTCTTGGTTATGCCCGCTTTTGCGCCCCCGCATAAACGGGGCAAGGAGCTTGCGTCCGATCGCGACCGTATCGAGATGTGTCGGCTGGCGTTTTCTCATCTGGACAAAGTGGAAATCAGTGATTACGAGATCGCCCAAGGGGGCACGAGCTATACCTATCTCACCTGTCGGCATTTTCGCGGCGTATACCCCAAAGCGCAGATTTTTTGGCTGGTGGGGACAGATATGCTACGGGATTTTCCGTCGTGGAAAAATCCGCAGGATATTTTGGAAAACGTGACCCTCGGCGTGTGTGCCCGCAACGAAAAGGACGGCTGGGAAGAAAACGAACAGATCGAGTTTGGGAAAAAATTCGGGCAAAAGTTTGCCGTTATTCATTATAACGGCGCGCCCGTGTCCTCTACGGAAATTCGGCTTTTGACCGCCGCGGGCTTGCCGATAGATGCCCTTACGCCGCGAAAGGTGGCGGAGCATATCGAAACGAACGGGTTATACCAAATCCCGTATGCCCGCAAGGCGTTATCTCTTGAAAAGGCGGAAAGGGCGGCGCACAGCGTACGCGTGGCGCGGTTGGCTCTGGCTCGGGCTCGGGCAAAGGATTTGCACCTTTCGGAAAAGGCGGTGTTGACGGCGGCGCTTATGCACGACTGCGCAAAAAATCTGCCTGTAAATTCCCCTTATTTAGACGGGTTTGCGCCCCCTACTACGTGGGGAGATATTCCCCCGCAGGTTGTACATCAATACCAAGGCGCGTACGTGGCGGAAAGGCATTTTGGCGTATGCGATCGGAACGTGTTGAACGCGATACGCTATCACACCAGCGGCAGACCGAATATGTGCGAGATAGAAAAGCTTATCTTTCTTGCGGACATGCTGGAAGAGGAACGCCACTATACGGGCGTGGACGAGCTGCGCGCGTTGTTTTGGGATAAGGACGGGTTGGATAAATGCCTTGCCGAGGCTCTGTACCAAACGTTGCTGTTTTTGGAAAGCAAGGGGGGTGAGATCTATCCGCTCACCCGCGCGGCGTATGAATTTTATAAGGATAAAAGATAATATTGAATAGACAAGGAGAAATCTATGGCGGAAATCACCAGTAAAGTTGTGGCAATCGAAGTATGTAAGGCGCTTTCGGACAAGCTCGGTAAGGATATCGTCGTGCTGTACGTGCGCGAAAAGACGGACCTTTGCGATTATTTCGTGATCGCAAGCGGTAGCAACGCGCCGCAGATCCGCGCGATGGGCGAGCGTGTGGAAGAGCTCGTGGAAAAGAATTTGGGGCTTGTGCCTACCCGTACGGAGGGCGTGCGCGACGGCAGATGGGCGGTTATCGATTACGGGGACGTGATCGTGCATATTTTCAACGACGAAACCCGCCTGTTCTACCACCTCGAAAGGCTGTGGAAAGACGGTGAAAATTTTGCCCGTTTCGACGATAAAACGGGCGATTTGGTTAGCGCGGAATAAGCAAAAGGCGGCTACGGTATGCAAATACCGCGTTTTTTTGGCGCGGTTTTGCCCTTTTGCGCGCAAGTCGTTTAACATTTATTTTATTTAAAACGTATTTCTTTGGGGTCGCCGTAGCTGGCTTTGCTACGGCGACGCTTTTTTTCTACGATATAATAGATCGGTTCGGGCGGCGTTTGTTTATTTTCCGTTTTTTGCTCGGGCGGTTTTTCGGGCGGCTTACTTTCCGTCGCTCCGTCGTATATGCGCCAGCCGCGCACGATAATTTTGGCAATATGCACGCCGAAAAAACAGAGCGCGAACAACAAAAGAATACCGCCAAAGCCCTGAAAAAAGGTGGCGAGCAAAGCCTGCGAAAAAAGAAAATTTTGTGATAATAAGCATTCCATGGGCAACAGTATACCTGCCGCGTGTTATCATAAAATAGAAAAAAATGGAATAAACGGGAAAGTTTTGTCGCATAATCAAGCCATGGAAAGCAAACAGGAAACTCAAAACGAACTTACGAAAGGCGCGGCTATGCCAAACAAGGACGGCGTGGTGATATCGACCAAGGAGGCCGCGGAATATTGCGAATATAAAAAGCAGAGAAAGCGTGCGGATATCCGTAGCGCGATGCTGAAATCGGAGGGGGTGCTAACCGACAACGGCGAGGCGAAAAAGATATGCGACCGCGCGGTGAAATACCGTCAGGCGGCGGTGCGTATGACCCCGTCCGCGCTCGAATACGTTCGCCCGTGGGTGACGGCGAGCGGGATCAGGGTGGATTGTATCATCGGCGGCGACGGCGAAACGCTCTCCAAGGTCAAGGCGTACGAGGCAAAGTGCGCCCTTAAATTAAAGGCGAAGGAGCTGACGGTGGCGATCTCGCCGTCTATGCTGGCGGAATGTCGTTACGGCGGTATCCGCAAGGAATTGAAACGCTTGCGACGAGTAGCGGGCAAGGCGGTGCTGAAAGCGCGGCTGGATAAACGCTGTTCGCCCGAACGCTTGGCGCGGGTGTCGAAAATCTGCTCGGACGTGGGCGTGGATTATCTGTCCGTGCCTTTATACGACGGGTGCGAGCGGATAAGATCGGGCTTGTCGGGCAAATGCCGTTTGGAGGTATTCGGGGTGGAAACGCTCGCCGAATACAAAAAAATGGCGGGGGCGGGCGTAGAACGGATCGTGACCGACCGCGTGGAAGAAATTCAGACGGAATGGCTGAAAGAAGTGGAAAAGATCGCCTTTCCCAACCTTGCAAACGAATTGAAAAAGGAAGAAGTTTCTGAGAAATGCGAGGTGTTGGAAACCGCCAAGGCGGAGCAAAGGATAGAACAAAAAACAGAGCAGAAGGCAGAACCAAGCGGCGCGCCGAAAACCGAGCGCGAAAAGGAAAACGATTACGAGTGTCGTTTGGAGGGGACGGAACTGAAATTTTTGTAAGCGTATAGGCGGCGCGTCGTAAGATGCGCCGCTCAATTTTTTAAAAAGGCGTGGGACGTATCGAAACGAATAGACATAAAACGTCCGTTTTGCACATAGGATAACGGTATGAAAAAGCTGTTTTTTGTATGGATATTCGGGGTGGCGGCTGTCTTTGCGGCGGCGGTGGTTTTGTGCGTGCAAACGCTGTTTTTGCCGCAAGCGGTGGGCGCGTTTGGCGACGGGGGCATGCGTATCGTCGTGGACGCGGGGCACGGCGGCATCGACGGCGGGGTTAGCGGTATTCATTCGGGGGTAAAAGAGTGCGACGTCAATTTGGCGATATCCTACTGCGTGAAAGAAAAGCTGGAAGATCTGGGCTTTGACGTTACGCTGACAAGAAAGACGGAAGGGGGCTTATACGGTGCGCCGACGAAGGGCTTTAAAAAGCGGGATATGGCAAAGCGTAAGGAAATTATCGAACAAACCGCGCCTGCCCTCGTCCTTTCGATACATCAAAATTTTTATCCGTCGCGCTCGGTCCGCGGCGGTCAAGTCTTTTACGACGCGGGCAACGAACGGAGCGCGCTTTTGGGCAAAAGCATACAGACATGTCTTAACGAACTTTATCAAACGGCGGAGGTAAAGCCGCGCGAGGCAAAGGCGGGCGAGTATTTTTTGCTACAATGCACGTCCTATCCGTCCGTGATTGTAGAGTGCGGTTTTTTGTCTAACGCCGAGGACGAAAAATTGCTTTGCACCGACGGTTGGAAAAACCGTCTGGCGGAGCATATCGCGGCGGGGGTAATGGACTATCTTTCGGGCAGTCTTGCCTAAAAAACGCCCCGTTTTTGCGTTCGACGGTCAAATTCCGTTTCCGCATAGCGGAAAGATATACGCAAACGCGTGAAAAATATTGCCCAAACGCTTGTATTTTTTTTCGGGATATGGTATAATAAGACGATTAGAAACGGGCGACGGGGTAGATATGCTGACGGGAAGAACGGTTTTGACGAAAACGGAAGTGGCGCAAATCAACGCCGTGACCCTTGCTTTTGTGGGGGATACGGTGTATTCGCTGTACGTTCGCGAGCGGTTGACCTTGGACGTGGGCGGAAAGTCCTCCGATCTGCAAAAGACCGCGGCGCGTATCGTTTCCGCCAAGGGTCAAAGCGAATTTTTGGACAGGCTGTTGCCCCTTTTGACAGAGGACGAAACGGACGTGTTCCGCCGCGCAAAAAATGCGAAAAAGGGCACGAAGAGCAAGAGCGCAAGCCATCTTGAATACAACCGATCGACGGGTTTTGAGGCGGTGCTGGGGTATCTGTATTTGACGGGCAACGAGGAACGGATTAAGGAGCTGCTTGCCAACAGCGACGGCGCGGAATATCAAAGGACGGAAACGGCGCAACCGTTCAAGCCCGTAAGGAGATAAAACATGAAAACGGAAGGAAGAAACGCGGTTATCGAACTGCTGAAAACGGATAAAAATATCGAAAAAATCCTGTTGGAAAAGGGTGCGCAGGGCTCGCTCGGGCTGATTTTCGCGCAGGCGCGCAAGAAGGATATCCGCGTACAATTCGTGGATAAAAAGGTGCTGGATAAGGAGAGCGAAACCAAACGCCACCAAGGCGTGATCGCGTTCACGACCGATTACGAATATTACGATTTGGACGATATTATCGCCGAGAAAAAGAGCGAAAAGGGCGGCTTTGTCGTGCTTTGCGACGGCATTGAGGACGTGCATAACCTCGGCAGTATTATCCGTGTGGCGGAATGTGCGGGCGCGGACGGCGTGGTGATCCCCAAGACGGGCAGCGCGTCGGTGACCGAGAGCGTGATCCGTATTTCCGCAGGCGCGGCGGAGCACATGAAGGTCGCGAAAGTGCCCAACCTCAATCAAGCGGTGGAAAAATTGCAAAAATCGGGGTACTGGGTGTACGCCTTAGAGGCAGGCGGCGAGGATATTTATAAAGAAAAATTCGACGGGAACGTGGCGCTTGTCGTCGGCGGCGAGGACAGCGGCGTAAAGCGTTTGACCAAGGAAAAATGCGATAAAATTCTGTCTTTGCCCTTGCAGGGCAAGGTGAACTCGCTCAACGCCTCGGTCGCGCTGGGGATCGCGGCGTACGAAGTGGTGCGAAACAGATTATAAGCAAGCGGGAAAACTATGCAAACTATCTACACGGAAAAATCGGACGAACAGCTGGTAGAGCTTTCGCGATTGGGGGACAAGCAGGCAACGGAAACGCTGATGTTGCGCCATTCGGGGCTTGTTCGCGGCGTGGCGCGCGGATTTTTTCTGGTGGGCGGCGAGACGGAGGATTTGATACAAGAGGGCATGATCGGGCTGTATCACGCCGTCGAGGATTATAAATCGGGCGCGGACAGTAGCAGCTTTAAAAATTTTGCCTATCTTTGCGTGTCGCGGCGTATTATCGACGCGGTAAAGAGCGCGGCTCGAAAGAAAAACGCCCCGTTAAATTACGGTTTGACCCCGTACGGGTTGGAGCTGGCTACGGACGTGGCGGTATCCCCCGAGGACGCGATGATCTTGCGCGACGATCGACGGGAGCTCCGTCAAAAGATGAGCAAAGCCTTGTCCGATTTCGAGTTTAAGGTGACGACTATGTACGTGGACGGCATGTCCTGTGCAGAGATCTGCGAGGCGACGGGCAAACCCGCCAAGAGCGTGGACAACGCCATTCAGCGCAGTAAACGCAAACTGCAAGAAGTGTTTAAGAAATAACCAAAAATATAAAAAGTCGAAGAAAACAAAGGAGAAAAAGTATGGCATATCTGGCGTTGTACCGTATGTTCCGACCGACCACGCTTAGCGACGTGGTGCGCCAAGAGCATATCGTCACGGTGTTAAAAAATCAGATCGAAACGGGCAGGATCGGGCATGCTTATCTCTTTTGCGGTCCGCGCGGCACGGGGAAAACGAGTATCGCCAAAATTTTTGCGGCGTCGATCAATTGCCTGTCGCCCGTAGACGGCTCGGCTTGCGGGAAATGCGCGGCGTGCAAGGCGCTCAAAGACCCGTCTAATCTCGACATTACGGAAATCGACGCGGCGTCCAACAACGGCGTGGACGAAATGCGCGACCTGCGCGAAAAGGTGCAATACCCCCCCGTGGCAGGCAAATACAAAGTATATATCATCGACGAAGTCCACATGCTTTCGCCGGGCGCGTTCAACGCTCTTTTGAAAACGTTGGAAGAACCGCCTGCGCACGCGGTGTTCGTCTTGGCGACGACAGAGTCGCAAAAAATTCCCGCAACCATTCTTTCGCGGTGTATGCGCTTTGATTTCAAGCTGATCCCGCAGGCGGACTTGGAGGCGAGATTGCGCCACGTGTTCGACAGCATCGGCAAAACATACGAGCCCGAGGCAATTTCGGCGATCGCCCGCGCGGGCGCGGGTAGTGTGCGCGATATGCTTTCGGTGGCGGATATCTGCGTATCGTATACGTGCGGTAAGCTGACGTACGCGGACGTGAACACGGTGCTTGGAAACGCCGATTTTTCGGCGGTGGCAAAGCTTTGCGGCGCGGTGCTTGGCGGCGATAACGGCGACGCGTTCGAGCGGACGGAGACTTTTCTCGCGGCGGGTAAGAGCGTAGGTATGCTCTTAAAGGACGCGCTGAATTTCCTCAACGCTTGCGCGGTGGCAAAGACCTGTCGGGACGGACAAGCCATTTTGGCGTTACCCGACGAAACGTATGCGGAGGTGGCGAAGATCGCCAAGGCGACGGACGGGCACAGATTGCTCCGCGTGACGGAGATTTTTGCGCAGGTGGAAACGGAGCTGAAATATTCCACCTCGCCCAGAGTTTTGTTTGAAACGGCGGTAATGAAGGCGAGTATGCCCGCCGCCGACTATGATATCGAGGCGTTGCTTGGACGGATCGCGGCGCTGGAAGACAAGTTGGCAAACGGCGTAGTCGTAGCAAACGCGGGGGGCATGTCCGCGATGAATGGGGACGTAGCGCCTGCGGCGGCAGAAATTCCCGCGCCGATAAAGGCGGAAAAACCTGTTGAAAAACCCGCGGCGGAAGAAGAACCGAGCGTGGAATACGCGCCTGACGATCTGTATATTCCGCCCGAGGCGGACGTACCGCCCGACGAAACCTTGACGGGCGGGTATGCGTACTTTGATCCGTCGGACGCACCGAAAACACCGAAGGCGGAGCAACCGCAAAAAACGCAGCCCCAAGCGGCGAAACCCGTCCGTGTGGCGGCGGGGGACGCGAAAGCGACCTTTGGCGGCTTTTTAAGAACTCTGCGCAAAATCGCGCGGAGCGGCGTGCTCTTAACCCTTTGCATGGATTTGGAATGCGAATACGAGGGTGGGCTGTTTGCGCTGTACACAACGAGCGACACGGTGTTCCGTTCTCTGAAAAAGGAAAACCATTATGCGTTGATAGAACAGGCGTTGACCGAGGTAGGCGTCGGACAATTTGAGATCCGTTTGCGCGGCAAAAAGGGCGACAACTTTCAGCAGGGCGTAGGCGAGATCAAGGAAACGTTCGGCGGCGTAAAAGTTGAAATAAAATAGCGAAAAAAATTAAAATTACGATAGAAAAAATCGGAGGGAAAAGAAAATGGCTGGATTTAAAGGCGGCAACAACAATATGCAAAATCTGATGCGTCAAGCGCAGAAGATGCAGGAAGAAATGGAAAAGACGGCGGAGCTGTTGGACGATTGGGAAATCGTCGGCACGGCGGCGAGCGAGGCGGTGGTCGTGTACATGAACGCGAAAAAGATCATCAACGGTATCGAGTTGGACGAAAGCATCGTCGATCCCACAGACGTAGAAATCCTGGAAGATTTGATCATGGCGGCGATCAACGACGGCTATGCAAAGGCGGACAAGGTCTACGAAGAAAAGCTGGGCAAATACGGCGATATGGGCCCGCTTGGGGGTATGATCTAACCGATGGATATTTTTATCGAGCCGATCGGAAAGCTC
>JAFTQY010000028.1 GCA_017462505.1 Clostridia bacterium | reverse complement strand
GTTCTAACATTTGTTTGAATTCGGTTTCGTCTATGACTTTTATACCCAGCTTTTGCGCTTTGGCAAGCTTACTGCCCGCCTCTTCGCCCGCTAAAACCAAAGTGGTTTTTGCCGTTACTGCGCTTTGGCACACCCCGCCGCGTTCTTCAATCAGCTTTTGCGCTTCGCTCCGTTTATACCCCGACAGCGTACCTGTCAAAACAACCGACTGCCCCGAAAAGATACCGTCCTTTTTCTCGTCCGACCACGTCGGAATCACCCCCGCCGCGTGTAGAGCAGCAAGCTCCGCAAGGTTATCTTCGTCCTGAAAATACGCCGCGATTGCCTTCGCCGTGATCTCGCCGATATTTTCCATAGCAATCAGTTCTTCTTCCGTTGCTTCTTTGATCGCGTCCATGCTCTTAAATCGCGCCGCAAGGTCCTTCGCCGCGACACGTCCCACCCCTTCCACGCCGATCGCGTAGATAAACGCATCCAACGTCGGGGTTTTGCTCTTTTCAATCGCCGTCAAAATATTCCTGATTTTTTTGTCCTTAAATCCGTCCAACGCCGCCAAATCTTCCGCCGTCAACGCGTACAGATCGGACGGTTTCGTTACCTTTTTCCGTTCGACGAGCTGCTCTGCCGTGCTTTCGGAAAAACCGTCAATATTCATAGCGTTTTTGCTTGCATAATGATCGAGCGCCGCCACGATACGCGGTTTGCACAAGCGATTGGGGCAGAATAAATGCGCTCCAATTTCGTCAAGCTCGCTGTTACACGCAGGACATATACGGGGTTTTTCTATTTGTTGGCTGTGTTCGTAATGTTCCATCGCGCCCAAAATTTCGGGAATGACTTCGTTAGAACGCCGCACGAGCACGCGCGAACCTATCTTGACGTCCTTGCGCAAAATATCCCCGTAGTTGTTCAAGGTCGCCCGCGATACCGTCGCGCCGCCAAGCTCCACAGGATCAAGTAACGCAAGAGGGGTTAATTTTCCCGTTCTGCCCACCTGCCAAACGACGTCTTTTAACAGCGTAGTAACTTCTTCCGCCTCAAATTTATACGCCATCGCCCAACGGGGGAATTTATCGGTAAAACCCATTTCTTCGCGGATACGCCCGTCGTTGAGCTTGATTACCGCGCCGTCCGTCAACACGTCAATCCTTTTACGGTCTTCTTCGATATGCTTGATCGCGGCAAGGACTTCGTCCTTGGTATGGCAAACGGCAAAGTACGGATAAACCTTAAACCCTTCCTTGATCAAAAAGTCGTGCGCATCCGTCTGCGACATGCTTTCGCCGTCCGACGTATAATTCACGTCGTAAAAATAGATATCGGGACGACGCTTTTCGGTGATTTTGGGATCGAGATTGCGGATCGCCCCCGCCGCTGCGTTGCGGGCGTTTTTCAAAGGCTCAATCGCCGTTTCGTTGTATTTTTCCAGGACGGAAAGGCGGATCACCGCTTCGCCGCGCACTTCCAAAGTGCCTTGATAGCCGATTGTCAGCGGAAAGGACTTGATCGTCAAAACCTGCGCCGTTACGTCTTCGCCAACCGTGCCGTTGCCGCGCGTCGTCGCGCGGACAAATTGCCCTTTGTCATAGGTCAAACATACCGTTAAACCGTCAAATTTATATTCCACGGTGTAATCCGTTTCCCCGCCAACAAACTTTTCGACGCGGGTTAAAAAGGCAGAAAGCTCCGTTTCCGACACCGATTTATCCAAGCTAAACAACCGCGCGATATGGGTGTGCTTTTCAAAGCCCTTAATCGGGTCGCCGCCTACGCGACGGGTAGGACTGTCGGGATATACCACGCCGCTTGCCTGCTCCAATGCGCGGAGTTCGTCGTACAGTTTATCGTATTCTTTGTCCGATACCGTCGGGGCGTCCAGCACGTAGTATTCGTGCGC
>JAFTQY010000027.1 GCA_017462505.1 Clostridia bacterium | reverse complement strand
GATTTTCGTCAGGTTTTTCAAGGGATTCACGGTTTTCACGCAAAAGCCTAAAACGGCGGAAAACCTTGGGAAAATCTGGGAAGCTATGAAAAATACAAGAAAAAGAGCAAAAGTCACATCTTTATAAAAATTTCAATTTTGAGGCATTTTTAATGGTTTTTCGTGCAAAATTGCCCCGTTTTCGCACTTTTTGAAAAATTTTTAATTTTGTGAATTTCACAGCACATCTGCCTTAAAATCCCTCGGTAGAAATACCGTACCGGTTCAAGTCCGGTCAGCGGCACCACAAAAACGCACCCCAAAAGGGTGCGTTTTTGTTTGCATTACATGTTAAAAGCTTATACGCCCCGACAAATTAAATACCTTTTCAGGGCATATCAATAAAGCTCTTTTTCTTTAATTGCTCTTTTGGCACGCTCTGCACGTGCCGAAAAATTCTACCGTGTAGCCGTCTACGGCAAAACCGCAATCGCTCGTCACCGTCAAGCCCCCCACGGGCATTCCCTTTGCCACTACGTCCGCAACTCGCCCGCAACAAAGACACCGCGCGTGATAATGCGGCTCTACGTTGTAATCATACCGCACCTCGTTCCCCGCCGCCCGCAATTCTAGCGCTCTGCCGTTTTCGGCAAAACCGCCCAAAACACGGAACACCGTCGCCCGTGAAACACTCGGGTATTGCGTATGTACGTATCCGTACACTTCCGTCGCCGTAGGATGATCCAACGTCTTTAACGCGTCGTATATGATCTGCTTTTGCTTGGTCTGTCTTTCCTGCATACCCGCCTCCTTATTAAGATTGAATACTGATTACAATATACCATAGATAGGGGGCTGTGTCAAGTAGTTTTGTAAAAAAATTTTTTCTTTTACCGAAAAAACCTTGCCCCAAATTTTTCCAAGGGCAAGGATTTTGCGTTTTTATTTGTTTTTTTCTGTCTTTACGCTTTACTGAATCCCCTTTGCGTTGACGATGGAAATTTCCTCGCCGCTCACGCCGTCCACGTACACGAAATAGTTTTCTTCGCCGTACGAACAAAGGAATTCGTATGCCGCGCGTTCACCGCGTTTGGTCTTGATCACCGCTAAGCGCGACGCCTCTACCGTCAGTTTTTCATGCAAGCGGGATTGCGCCTCTTCCATGCTGATTTTTACGTTCGGCGCGACACGCTCCCTATGGTTTTGGATATATTTGGTCGCGTCCATCGCCGTTACCACGCCGCGGCTGCGGCACACCTTTACGTGTACTTCGTCGGGATAATACGCCACGTCGTCGTCCTCGTATACAAACGTGAAATCGGTCATCGTACCGTTGTCGCGGAAACGCACCACTTCCATATCGTCATAGCCAAGCTTGTCTAAAAAGTCTTCGGCGATACGTTCTGCGTTCTGCAAATCAAAGGTATCCGCGTCGCAGTCCTCGTAGTAATCAAAGCGGAGCAACGCGCCGTTCGTTTGGCTGATTTCGGCAAAGAGCAGCGTTCCCTTTTTGTCGTAGCCCTGCACGTTGTACGCGCTATACCCACGCGTTACCGTTTCGCCCACGCATTGATATTCCGCGATATCGTAATCGGAAAAATATTCTTTACAGAGCTTTTCGGCGTGCGCCGACTCGATACGGGGCATATCCTTGCCTTTTTCAGACATGTTCGCCGTCTTTTTGGACATATCCTGCATTTTTTCCTGCACCTTGTCCTTTGCGTTCTCGACGTCGTCTTTCATTTTTTCCATGCCGTCTTTCATCTTTTCCATGCCGCGTTCCATGTTTGCACGGCCCTCTTCCAACGTGCTCTTTTCGATACGCTGCATAGCCTCGGCGATCCCGCCCGTGCCCTTTTTAATGAATTCCTGCAAGCTTTCGTCCGTCATTTCCGCCAGTACCTTGTCCAGCTCCGTGCGAATGGCATGGTTGGCGTTGTACAGGCTTTCCAAACGGTCGAAATCTTCGCTTGTCAGGCTTTCGCCGCGACGGAGCTTTGCCAACATACGCTCACATTCCCACGCCGTGCGGTTGATGAACGCCGTAATGCCGCGGTCGCTTTCTGCGGGCATGGGCAGTTTTTCCAAATCAAGCTCCGCCATGCGCGCCTGCACCAACAAATCGGTCAAAACGCGGCTTTGCTGTTCGCTCGTCCCCGAGATACGCGCACGTTCCAAATCGTCGTCCACGTGCTCCATAATCCCCGTCAACTCGTACATAGTACCCCTGTACGCCGTCATGGTGCTCTCGGTGGCGCGTTTCATTTCCACCGCCCCAACCGTCAATGCGGACGTGAGCGCAAGGGTCGTTACGCCCAGCACCGACACCGCCGCGATCCAACCGCCGTTGCTGTTTTTGCGCCCAGAGGAGCGGTCTTTTTTACGTTCTTCCCATTCCTTGCGCTGTTTTTCTCTGCGCTCGGCGCGGCGTTTTGCCCGTTCCTTTCTCTTCTTGGCTCTTTCCTGGTTCATCTGCGCGATCGCGTGTGCGCGCTGACGGCGTTTTTCTTCCCGTTGCGCTTTAATCTTAGCAATGCGCGCCTGCCGTTCCGCCTTGCGCTTTTGCGCCGCCGCCTTTTGTTCTTCCTTTCTTGCCTTGGCGGCTTTTGCCTTTTCCTCGGCGGCTTTTACCCGTTCTTTTGCCGCGTCGTCCTCTTTTTTGATTTTTGAAGTCGTCTTTGCGGTCGTTTTCGTTGCCGTTTTACCGCCGTTTTGCTGTTTTTTTACTTCCTTTTCTATGGTTTCTACCTTTTCCGCCCCCGAGGACGTGTTGATTGCAATTTCTTTTTCTTGTTTTTTCATAGTTACTCCTTTATAATGAATTGGCAAGATAATCTTACAATGATTTGAAAGGCTTTGCCTTTCATGAATTGGCTTACGCCATGATTTGAAAACCTTTGGTTTTCATGAATTGCCGACTTCGTCGGCATTGCGGAATTATTTTATGACGGTCATTGCGAGCCGCAGGCGCGGCAATCTCGTATAAATCTCAGCCACAATGCAAAACATAGTTTTTCAATTCATGCGCCAACGGCGCAATTCATGTTCATTAGAACTATTCATGCACCGTAGGTGCAATTCATTGTTATACGCCCTTATACCCCGTTTAGATAGCGAAAACGTGTTTGCCGATAACGGTCACAGTCTGTCTGTCAAAAATCCATGAGCTGGTCGCTACGGCAGGGTTGTAATAATAGAGCGCGCCGCCTGTCGGATCCCAACCGTTGATCGCGTCCCGCGCCGCTTTCATCGCCGTTTCGTTGGGGTTCAAGTTGATCTGTCCGTCCGATACCGCCGTAAACGCGTGCTTTTGATAGACTACGCCCGAAATCGTGTTGGGGAACGCGCTACTGCGGACGCGATTTAAAATCACCGCGCCGATCGCCACCTGCCCCGTGTACGGCTCGCCACGCCCCTCGGCGTAAATCGTCTTGGCAAGCAGATACACCTCGGAGCTGGAAAATCCGCCCGTGTTTTGCGCCGTGTTCTGGTTCTTACCCGCCAACACTTGATAGGAGCTGTTCATGCCCAGCGCCTTATACGTCGCCGCGCCCACCACGCCGTCCGCCGTTAAACCGTTCTTTTTCTGGAACTTGATTACCGCGGCACGCGTACCCGCGCCAAACACGCCGTCCACGCTACCGTTATAATAGCCCCATTGTTTTAATCGGCGTTGCACTTCCTTAACTTCGCCGCCCTTTGCGCCTTGCCGTAAAACCGCCGCGCCCGTAGTCGTTTCCGCGTCGAAAATTTCGTTCGTCGCGTACACGGTATGCCCGTTTTTATTTGCAGAGCTCTTTATTTCCGCTACGGCAAACGTCGAGCCGATCGCCATCAAAGCCGCCGCCGTCGAAACCAAAAGCCCTTTTTTTACTGACTTCTTCATTTCCCTTCCTCCTATATGTAGCATTTAGCAAGCGCGGGCGAGTTTTACAACCTTGCCGTCAGTGTGTGTACGGGTATGCGCATTTGTTTGCGTACATAATCGACCGTCTTTCAGATAGACTTACTACTTTTAGCCCT
>JAFTQY010000026.1 GCA_017462505.1 Clostridia bacterium | reverse complement strand
TTCCATGGGAATATTGAGCGCGGGCAAAAGCCGCACTTTATTCTTCGCCTTGATCACAAGTACGCCCTTTTCTCTACACGCCGCGATCACTTCGCCTGCGCCCTTTTCACACTCCACGCCGATCATGAGTCCCATGCCCGTCACGCTCTTCACTCCCTTCGCCTTGCCCAGCGTTTGGAAGATATACGCGCTCTTTTCCTTGACTTCGCCAAGCAGTTTGTCGTCGATACGCTGTAAAATGCTGAGCGCGCCCGCGCACGCCACGGGATTGCCGCCGAACGTCGAGCCGTTCAAGCCCGCCGTGAACAGCGTTTCCGCCTTTTCGCCGAGCATGGTCGCGCCGATCGGCAAACCGCCGCCCAAACCCTTTGCCGTCGTCACTACGTCGGGCGTAATGCCGTATGCCTCAAACGCGTACAGGCTGCCCGTTCTGCCGTTGCCCGTCTGCACCTCGTCCACGATCAACAAAAGGTCGTTTTCTTTCGCCAAGCTTTCCACCGCCTTGACGTAATCGGCGCTCAGCGCGCTCACGCCCCCCTCGCCTTGGACGAGCTCGATCATGACAGCGCAACATTTATGCGCTTGGACGAGCGATTTCAGCTCGTCGATGTCGTTTGCCGCCGCATACACAAAGCCGTCCGTCATCGGGGTAAAATGCTCGTGGAAAACGTCCTGACCCGTCGCCGAAAGGGTGGTGATCGTACGCCCGTGGAAACTGTTTTTCAGGGTGATGATCACGTAATGGTCTTTGCCCTTTTTCAGCTCGCCGTGCTTTCTCGCCGCCTTGATGGCGCACTCGTTCGCCTCCGCGCCGCTATTAGAAAAGAACACCTTTTTCATGCCCGTACGTTCACAAAGCTCCTTGGCAAGCAGAGCGCAAGGCTCGCTGTAATACAGGTTGGACGTGTGCTGAATTTTGTCAAGCTGCGCGATCACGGCGTTTTTCCAGTTTTCGTCGCCAACGCCAAAGGAATTGACGGCGATACCCGTACCAAGATCGATATATTCCTTGCCCGTTTCGTCGTAGACAAGAGAGCCCTTTCCACCGACAAGCTGCAAAGGAAACCGCGCGTACGTCGCGGCAATATATTGTTTATCTGTTTCGATTATGTTCATATTGATACCTATATAATCCTTGTCATTGCGAAGATACGCCACGAGATTGCCGCGTTTCACTCGCAATGACGGCGTGGCGTATCTGTGGCAATCTCATATAAATCTCAGCCATAATGCAAAACAAAGTTTTGCAATTCATACACCGCAAGTGCAATTCATTTTATATTTTACTTCCCGAAACGAACATTGTCCCCAGCCCCTCGTCCGTCAAAATTTCAATCAGAATTGCGTGGGGCACTCTGCCGTCCAAAATAAAGACTTTGTGCACGCCGCGGCGGATCGATTCGATACAGCAATTGATCTTGGGGATCATGCCGCCGCTGATCACGCCGTCGCGAATCAGCTTGGGCGCGTCGGATACTGCTACCTTGGAAATCAGGGTAGACGGATCGTCTTTATCCATGCAAAGCCCGACGATGTCGGTCATGGAAATCAAGCACTCGGCTTTGAGCTCGCCCGCGATACGCGCCGCCGCCGTGTCGGCGTTGATGTTATAGGTATTGCCGTGTTCGTCATAGCCAACGGTGGAAATGACGGGGATATACCCCTTTTCCAAAACGTCCACGATCGAGGACACGTCTACGTCGGTGATGTTGCCCGCAAAGCCGTGAATATCGTCCACTTTTTCCGCTTTGAGCATGTGTCCGTCCACACCGCAAAGCCCGATCGCCTTGCCGCCTTTGCTCTGCAACAGGTTGACGAGGTTTTTATTGACCTTGCCAGCCAAAACCATCTGCACGATATCCATCGTTTCCTGATCGGTAACGCGCAAGCCGTCGATAAATTCGGATTTTTTGCCGATTTTGCCGAGCATTTCGGTAATTTCAGGGCCGCCGCCGTGCACGAGCACGACTTTTACGCCGATGAGCGAAAGCAGTACGATATCCCCCATGACCGCGTCTTTGAGATCGTCGCTGATCATGGCGTTGCCGCCGTATTTGACGACGACGATTTTATCGTAGTATTTTTGAATATACGGAAGCGCTTGGGTTAAAATTTCCGCACGCTGTGCCGTAGTTGGTTTAGTGTTCATAATTCTTCCTCTTGAATTTTGTTATTGTTGTCATTTGTAAAACGGCGGAGCTGCAAGCAGATCAAGGCGCGGTGAGGGCGCGTACAAGTAGTACGTAACCGAGCCGCAACGTTGAAATGCGCCGCAGATACGTCGTTTTTAGGTGCGGTAATCGCCGTTGATTTTTACATAATCATACGTCAGGTCACAGCCCCAAGCCGTCGCTTTGCCGTCGCCGTTGCCCAAGACCACCAAAATTTCGATTTCCTTTTCCAGCAGAATTTCTTTTGCTTTTTCTTCGGAAAAGTCAATGCCCGCGCCGTTTTCACAAACGGGGATCGTCCCCTTTGCCGAACGGAACGCTACGTCCACTTTATTGACGTCCACGTCCGCGCCTGCGTATCCGATCGCGCACAAAACGCGCCCCCAGTTGGCGTCCGCGCCGAACATTGCCGCTTTAACAAGCGACGAGCAAATCACCGATTTTGCTACGATTTTTGCCGTCTGTTCGTCCTTTGCGCCCGTCACTTTACATTCGAGGAGCTTGGTCGCGCCCTCGCCGTCTGCCGCGATCTTGCGGCAAAGATAGGTCGTTACCGCGCTGAGCGCCGCGCAAAAATCGTCAAAATCCTTGCCGTCTGCAACGATTTCAGCGTTGCCCGCCATGCCGTTTGCCAGCACCGAAACCATGTCGTTGGTGGACGTATCGCCGTCTACGCTGACCATATTGAACGAGTCCTTTACGTCCGCGGAAAGCGCCTTTGCAAGCATATCCGAGGATATCGCGCAGTCCGTCGTTACAAACACGAGCATCGTCGCCATGTTGGGGTGGATCATACCGCTACCCTTGGCGATACCGCCGATACGGCAGGTCTTGCCGCCAATCGTGAACTCAAACGCGATTTCCTTGGGCTGGGTATCCGTCGTCATGATCCCCTCGCAAGCCAAATCGCTGTGCGCGCCCAACCCCGCCACAAGCGCGGGAATACCGTTTGCGATCGGCGTGATATCGAGGGGCTGTCCGATGACCCCCGTAGAGGCTATCACTACGTCCGTCGCGTCGATTTTCAGTTCGTTAGCAAGCAAAGCGCAGGTCTGCTCTGCGATCTCGATACCGTTCGCATTGCAGGTGTTGGCGTTGCCGCTGTTGCAGATCACCGCGCGCGCCTTACCGTCCGCGATAGTGTTTTTCGTCACCATCAAAGGCGCGCCCTTGACGAGGTTTTGCGTATATACCGCCGCCGCGCTCGCCTGCGTTTCGCTGACGATCAGCGCCAGATCGCGCTTGGTTTTGTTTTTACGGATTCCGCAATGTACGCCGTTTGCCGTAAAGCCTTTTGCGGCGCATACGCCGCCTTGTATTTCCTTTAACATATCCTAAATCCTTTTTTGATTTCCTTACAATTCTAAGCCTTTCGTTTTGTCCGCGCCGATCACCATGTTCATACACTGTATCGCCGCGCCGCTTGCGCCCTTGCCGAGGTTATCATAGCACGCAATCAAGAGCACTCTTTCGTCGTTGCCCGCCACGGTGATCGCCATGCCGTCCTTTCTCGATAACGCCGCGCCCGAGATAAACCCGTTTTCGTCCGCGCTTTCCTTATATTGCACGATCTCGCCGTTATATTTTTCCGCGTACGCCCTTTTAATATCGGCAACGCTACCTTTAATTTGCGAGGCAAACAGCGGCACGGTCACCGTCATTCCGCTGTAAAAATCGGAAACGATCGGGCAGAAGATCGGCGCGTTTGCCACCCCCGAAATCCCTTTCATCTCTTTCAAATGCTTGTGCTGTTGGGTGATGCCGTACTGACGGGGCGCGCCCAAAAGCTCGCTCCTTTCCGCGCTTTCATAATCGGCGATCATCTTCTTGCCGCCGCCCGAATACCCCGTGATCGAATGACAGGTAAGCAAAGCGTTTTTGTCAAGCAAGCCCTTTTCGATAAGCGGATACACCAACGCGATAAAGCCGCTGGCATGACAGCCAGGAACGGCAATACGCTTGCTGGAAAGCAGCCTTTCTTCGTGCGCTTTTGAAAGCTCGGGAAAACCGTACGCCCAGTCGGGCAAGGTGCGGTGCGCCGTACTCGCGTCGATGATCACCGTATCGGGGTTCTCCACCAAAGCGACGGATTCTCTTGCCGCGTCGTCGGGCAAGCACAAAAACGCCACGTCCGCCTTGTTTAACATTTCCTTTCTTGCAATCGGGTCTTTTCTCTTTTCTTCGGGCAGGGTCAAAATTTCCACGTCGTCGCGGGCGGATAAACGCTCGTAAATGCGCAGTCCCGTCGTGCCCACGCTCCCGTCGATAAATACTTTTTTCATATCGCTTTTCCTTTTTATTTCGCCAAAAAGGCGCGGACCTTCGCCACCTGCGCCTTTACCGAGGACGGCGACGCGCCCCCCTCGCTCAGGCGTTTGTTCACGCAGGTTTCCAGCAAAATTTCGTTATACAGATCTTCCGCAAACAGCTCGCTGTGCTTTTGATAATCGGCAAGGGGCAACGTATCCAAAACGCAGTCCTTTTCAATACATTCCGCGACGATCGTGCCCACGATTTTGTACGCGGTGCGGAAAGGCATGCCCTTTTTCACCAAATAATCGGCAAGGTCGGTGGCGTTGATAAAGCCCTTTTGCGCCGCACGGTAGGTGTTTTTGGGCAACACTTTCATCGTGGCGATCATCGGGGTCAACACTTCCAGACACATTTTCACGCTGTCCAGCCCGTCGAAAATCGCCTCCTTGTCCTCTTGCATGTCCTTGTTATACGCCAAGGGCAAGCCTTTGAGGGTGGTCAGCAAAGCCTGCAAATCCCCGTATACCCGCCCCGTCTTGCCGCGGATCAGCTCCGCCATGTCGGGGTTTTTCTTTTGGGGCATAATCGACGAGCCCGTCGTGTACGCGTCGTCTAATTCGATAAACTTAAATTCCCAGCTCGACCAAAGAATGATCTCTTCGGAAAGGCGGGACAAGTGCATCATCAGCACGGAGAACGCGCCAAGGAGCTCCAAGCAAAAATCGCGATCGGAAACGCCGTCGATACTGTTCCAAGAGGGCGCGTCAAACCCAAGCGCCGCCGCCGTCTGCGCGCGGTCGATGGCATACGTCGTGCCCGCCAAAGCGCAGCTACCCAAGGGACATTCTTCGTTCATACGCGCCACCGCGTCGTTGATACGCCCGATATCTCTGCGGAGCATCATGGCATACGCCAAAAGATGATGCCCAAAGG
>JAFTQY010000025.1 GCA_017462505.1 Clostridia bacterium | reverse complement strand
TTGGAAAACATCGCGCCGACCATGGCGAGCGCAGAGGGATGCTTTGCGATACGCACGTCCTCGTCGTGGCGTCCGTTTGCGTAGATGTAGAGTTTTTCCAAACGGCGGGAAATGGTATCGTTGAGTCGCAAACAGGAAAGGAGCGTTTCCTTATCCGCAAGCTTGCCCTCGAACACGGAAAAATCGTATTCGCCGTATTCCTTTTCGATTGCTTTGTATTCCGTTTCCCAAGCCTCGTCCGAGGGGAAAAGGTCGGTCAAGTTCCATTTTAAGTTTTGAGGTATATCTTTTCTTTCCAACATATCTGATTTTTTCCTTGATTTTGAAATTCGGTTGAGTCAAAACGGCGGAGATGCGAGCGATACGCGAAGCCGCGAGGGCGCGTACAATAGTACGTAACCGAGCGGCGACAATGTAGCGCGACGCATATACGTCGTTTTTTGTTTTAATTTTTAAAACTGTGGATAGGCGCAGGTATATTCCCCCCGCGGTTAATCAAGCGTGAGCTGTCGCAGTTATGCACGGGCATGATCGGCGCTCTGCCAAGCAACCCGCCAAAGCTGACCTCGTCGCCCACTTTCTTACCAGGCGCGGGAATAATACGCACCGCCGTCGTCTTGTTGTTGATCATACCGATCGCCGCTTCGTCCGCGATCATCGCCGCGATCGTCGTCGCTGGCGTATCACCGGGGATCGCGATCATGTCCAAACCGACGCTGCATACGCAGGTCATCGCTTCCAGCTTATCCAGCGTGATCTTGCCTGCCTCTGCCGCCTTGATCATGCCGATATCTTCGGACACGGGAATAAACGCGCCCGAAAGCCCGCCCACGCGCGAGGACGCCATTACGCCCCCTTTCTTCACCGCGTCGTTGAGCATCGCAAGCGCCGCCGTCGTACCGTGGCCGCCTACCGTTTCGATTCCCAGCTCTTCCAAAATCTGCGCCACCGAATCCCCCATAGCGGGCGTGGGCGCAAGGGACAAATCGACGATACCGAACTGCGCGTTCAAACGCCGCGCCGCCTCTTTCGCCACGAGCTGACCCGCTCGGGTGATTTTGACCGCCGTGCGTTTGATCATCTCTGCCGCGTCCGTCACATTCGCGTCGGGGATTTTTTCCAAGGCGTGTTTGACAACGCCAGGCCCCGAAACGCCGACGTTGACGACGACGTCCGCCTCGCCCACGCCGTGGAACGCGCCCGCCATAAACGGGTTGTCCTCTACCGCGTTACAAAACGCCACGAGCTTCGCCGCGCCGATACCATCCTGCTCCTTGGTCAAAAACGCCGCCTCTTTAAAGACTTCGCCCAGCATTTTGACCGCTTCCATATTGATACCCGATTTCGTCGAGCCGACGTTGACGGACGAACAAAGCCGCTTAGTCGTCGCCAACACTTCGGGAATACTGCGGATAAAAATTCTTTCGTATTCTGCCGTCGATTTATGCACGAGGGCGGAATACCCGCCCAAAAAGTCGATACCGAGGGTCGCCGCCGCGTCGTCGAGCGCTTTGCCGATCAAGGGCGCTTTTTCGGGAAATGCCGCGCAAAGCAGGCTGACGGGGGTGACCGAAACACGCTTGTTGACGATGGGAATACCGTATTCCCCCGAAAGCTCGGTCGCCGTTTTTACGATATTTTCCGCCTTAGAGCAAACGAGGTCGTATACCTTTCTCGCCGTTTCCTCCGCCGTGTCGCGGATACAGCTAAACAGGGATAATCCCATGGTGATCGTACGGATATCGAGGTGCTCCTCTTGCACCATGGCAATCGTTTCGAGAACGTCGTTATTACTGAACATAACCTATCCCTCCGATCAAATGTTGTGCATGGCGTTGAAGATATCTTCGTGCTGCATATAGATCGTCATACCGATCTGCTTTCCAAGCTCCGCGCAATCCTTTGCAAGCTCGGCAAGCCCTTCCTTTGCCTCGGTAAGATCGGCGATCATGATCATCGCGAAATATTCCCCGAGGACGGTCTGCGAAATATCTACGATATTTGCGCCCTTTTCCGCCAAAAACGAACTAACCTTGGCGATAATGCCCTTTTTGTCCTTACCTGTTACGGTTACAACTGCTTTCATACTCTTTCTCCTTTTCGTTCATTCTCTCATTCTTTTTTATTCTGCCTGTTCCTCGTCCTCTTCTTGGAATTCCAGAGCCTGCTTTTGCACGATATCGTACTGCACGATAAAATTGCTCTGTACGACGTATTGCACGTAGTCGCCGCTATCAAACGGGGGCAATTCCTTTTCCTTGTCCCAAAACGCCTCGCGCTCCATCCACTCGCTGCGCTTTTTGCTCCAAGTTTCAAATACGCAGCCCATGACGTCCACGTTGTCCTTTTGCAACGCCTTTTCCTCAAAGCAATAGAAATAGTTGCGCTCTTCCCCTTTTAAGCCCTCGGACAGATAGCCGAGCAGCTTATAATAACGGTTTACTCTGCCGAATTTGATCGCCATAAACGGGAAGATCAGCACCACGTACACGATCGACGCGGTAATCACGCAAAGCTTGGGTAAATACAGCATAGGATCTTTGTAGGGCAGGGATACGTGATAGACAAGCCATGCCGCGCAAAAGGCTAAGTACGCGAGCGTCGCACCCCAAAAAATAAGCAACGCACGGTTTCTTTGTCTGCACACCGATACATAATCGGCGTCTTTATAAACGGATACCATCATTCTTTTTGCAACCTCTTTTCGGTTTTATTTTTCGTAAACGAACAGCACGCCCAGCGTGTTTCTGCCGCAATGGCTGGTGACGATCGAGCCAGCCACCGTTTCGATCACTTCGTCGAAATGAAACAGCTCGTTCACCTTTTCCTTTGCCGCCGCCACCAGCTCGGGGTCTGCCGTCGAATGGGTGACGAAACAACGGGTCTTGTCGTATTTGGGGTACATGTTATACAAATCCTCGATGTACTGCTTGATGATGACGGTCATTTTGCCCTTATATTTTTTGCCGGGCACGAGCTGACCGTTGTCCATCAAGATCAACGGGTGGATTTTAAACAAGCCCGCCGCAAGCTTGACCATACCCGAAACTCTGCCGCCCTTGTGCAGATAATCCAAGCTGTCGGGGATAAACGAGGTATTGATATGGGTACGGATCTCTTCCACCGCCACCACGATCTCGTCCGCCGTTTTGCCCTCGTCACGCATGTCCGCCGCCTTTAAAACGAGCAACCCCTGCCCCGAGGAAAGCGCCATCGAATCGACCACGCGCACCTTGCCGCCAAAGCTTTCCGCCGCCTGCTTTGCCATGTTGTGCGAGCCGGAGCTCTTCGCCGAAATGTTAAAGTGGATCACTTCGTCGTATTCTTTCAGCTGTTTTGTGAAAAATTCTTCATAATCGCCGATACTGGGCGCGCTGGTTTTGGGCAGAATTTTCTTTTCTGCGACGAAATCGAAAATGTCCTGCGGGGTGATATCCACGCCGTCGTGAAAGGAATCGGCGTCCAAATTGACCTGCAACGGCAAAATGCCGATGTTTCTTTCCGCTACCAAATGCCCCAAATCGCAAGTGCTGTCCGACGTAATACGAATACTCATATTTGATTATCTCCTTATGCAAAATTTGCTTTATTGTCAGCCTTTCAGTTTTTTGAAAGGTTTTAAAATGAAGTTTTTGATTTTTTCGGGTATCTCCACCAAATACTTTTGCAATCCCTTTTGACGTTTTAACGCCCAGTTCGGCACGATCGCCGTCACGTCCGTCATTTTATACAGCCTGCCGTTTAAAGTGGAGTGTTCTTCGTTATAACGGCTATCCGAGCTGTGATTTCTGTTGTCGCCGAGGAAGAAAATTTCCCCCTCGCCCACGGTGTATTCAAAGGTGTTACAGGGTGCAAATTTCCCACCGTCCGTTTCGTCGTAATAGGCGTACGGCTCGTCCAACGGCACGAAAGGGTAGTCGGCAGGGTTCATCATTTCGTTCCAAGTCCCCGCATAGCAAATTTCCACGTTGCCGTTGACGGAGCGGACGATGTCCCCCTCCAAACCGATCAAACGCTTGATGATAAAATGCGTTTGGCGGCTTTGCGGCTTGCCCTTGTTTTCTTCCTGCCATTCGGGAATATGGCTGACGCTGACGACGATAATATCCCCCCGTTTTATCTCGTATTCGGGGTGAATGACCTTGGTCGATAACAGATATTCGCCGCTGTACAACGTCTTATCCATCGAGCCGCCCGACACCAACACAAAGCTGAAACTGCTTGTCCAAAAGTTTAAAAAGAGCAAAAGCAACGTTACGATCGAGAGCAAAATTGCGTAAAAACGCGCGGTGGCACGGCGTTCTTTTTCGTCGTACACCTTTTCTTCCCGTTCTTCCGTTTTTCTTCCCTTTCTACACATAGCTTACTCTTTGTCCTTGGGCTGTGGTTTTGCCCGTTTTTTCAATTCGTCCCGCGTTAAATTGATATATTTTCCGCAGGTCTTGCATTGTAATTTTATATCTGCGCCGACCCTTACGATCTCCCACGACGCACCGCCGCAGGGATGCGCCTTTTTCATCGTTACTGCTTTGCCGACCTCAAATTTGTCGATCTCCAACATACCGCGCACCTTTTACCGTCCGTTTTTTGACGTTACAGCCACAAAATATTCGTGACCGCATATTCCTTTTCGTCGCCTGCGCAATCAAACGACAAACCGCTCCCGTCGGTAAAGCTTTTGAGCGATCTGCCGTTCGTTTCCGCTTTGAAATCCGCCGCCTTTAAGATAATGCGTTTCCACTTGCCGCCGCCTTTTACGTCTACTTGGCAAACGTAACGCTCCCATTCTTCCATTTCCGCCACTTCGATCTCGACCTTTAACGTCTGCGTTTCCGCCGAATATACGTCGAATTCCAAAAGTGCGTTTTCGTCGGGCAAATACATGGGCGAGCTGATTTTGTAGGTCTTGATACCGCCCACCGAATACGCGCCCTTGATCCCCGCGTAGCCCGTCGTGATCTTGGGCACGGCTTCCCGTTCCAAAAAGATATTCCCGATCGAATAATCCTCGTGCCGCGCGATACTGAACGAGTCCATTTCCTTGCCCGAAAAGAGCATTCTGCTCTTCACCGCGGCCGTATTCGCGTCCGCCAACCGCTTGCAGGCGATCTTGGACATAACGCGGAAACCGTTGAAATATTTCGCGTACGCAAACACGAACACCGCAGGCGTGCCCGCAAACGGTTTTACCGTGTGGACTACCGTGCCGTTCTTCACCGATCTGCCGTCGATTTTATAGATATGCCGCCATTCCCGACAGGTGGATTTTTTCTTCACGTCCGCCTCGGCATAGAAAATGCCGATCTCTTCCAAAAGCCCCTCTTTGTCGCTCCCCACCGTAATTTCAATGCCCGCGCCCGTTTCTTTGAGCGCAACGTTGAGGGTGTCGGGGATATAAATTTCTCTGCCCTTTAAGTTCTTTTCCAAGAACAGATCCATATTCGCCAAAGCATGCTGACCGATACACGCGCCGCTCTCGGGCGAGTACGCCAAGGCGTTGCCGTCCGTGTTCCCGATACGGGAATAGGTGTCGTAGGCGCGGTCGCAATCAAAGGACTGATCGCGCAGGGCGCAGAGCATAAGCACGGGGCATTTTACGTACGGCGCGTACGATTGCGATTCCGTCGCCGCGATATATCTGTGCCGTTTGTCGCTTAAATTGTGCGCGATATCGTCGCCGAATTTTCCGATATTTTGCGAAGAGCGCCAGCCCGCCGCGTTGATGGGCACGCCGCATTTTACGTGCGGGGAAAGCATCGCGCGCCAAGCCAGCTCGCCGCCCGTTCTAATGCCCACGATACCGATATTGCCGATTTCCTCCTGCGCCCTTAAAAACTCGATGGAATAGAGCGCGACGTACGCCCACTCGAACCACGTCGTTTGGTCGGGGGGCAGGTCGTCTGCGTGCGTAAAGCCCTTTTGCTGTTCAAAATTCCCGTACGAAAGCGAAGGCGGATACGCCGTGCGCAATACCCCCTCGCCGTCCGATTTCATCTTCCCCGTATAATCGGGCATCAGCACCGCATACCCCTTTTGCAGGAAATATTCCGCAAGCTCCTCATCGGGGGTCGCGCCGATATCGTTGAGAAGGAGCACCGCCGGCTGTTTGCCCTTTTTGAGCGAGCGGATATAGCGCGCGTAAATGCGCACGCTCCCGTCGCTGACCTTGTGCCCCGAATAGGACACGTGACAGCGTTTTACGCCCTCCCGTTCGTCAATGTCCCACTCGCTTGCGCTCAAAGGATTTTTCAGATTAAATTTTTTCCACAAAGCTATTGCGCTTACAATCATAGTTCCTGTTCCCGACCTATGGTTATTTTTACGTACTTTCTTTTCTGTTTCCTAGCGGTATTCCCGTCAAGGGTCAAAACCGCTCCATGCGCACCTTAGAGCCGTGGCTTTCGGTTGCGCCGCTCACCAGTATTTTATTATCGATGCGGTGTTTCAATTCCTCCACGTGCGAAATCAAGCCCACCGCAAAATCCTTGCTCAGCCGCCCCAGCACGTCCATAACGACGTTGACGAGCTTGTCGTCCAGCGTACCGAACCCCTCGTCCAAGAAGAAAAATTCGATCGGGCGCATGGATTTTTGACAGATCGCCTGCGAGAGGGATAACGCGAGGGATAGAGAAACCAAAAAGGTTTCGCCCCCCGACAGGGTCTTGACCGCACGGAAATTGCCGCCGTCTAAATTATCCCCGACCTTAAAGTCCTCGTCGTAGCGCAAGAAATATCTGCCGCCCGTCAGCTTTTGCAATTGCCCGCTTGCCGATACGCAAACCTCCTGCAAATATTCCGAGGCAATAAAGCCCAAGAAACGGTTGGATTTGAGCAAGTTGCGCAGTTCCTCGCAAAGGTCCATGCGCTTTTGCTTTTCTTTCAATTGTTCGGCAAGAGCACGGTTGCGTTCCCGCAAGGCAATCAAATTGCCAAGCTCCGTTTCCAGCGCCGCCAGCCGTTTGGTCAACTCGGTATGCGCGAGAGCTATTTCCTGTTTTTGCGCCAAAGCCCGCGCCTCCGCGGTTTCGTCAAAGCCCGCAAATTTCGTCTTGTCCGTTTCGTCGTATTTCGCCTTGACTACGGCGTATTTTTCAAAGAACGCCTTACAGCTTTCTATCGCCCGTTCGTCCAGCTTGTTTAAAAGGGCGATCCCGTCCGCCGCCGTGGCAAAACCGCTATCTTGCACCGCCTTTTCCAGCGCGTCGAGCAAGCCCGCCTCCGCATTCTTACACCGTTGCGCCAAGGTTTCCTGCGCACGCTTTTCCGCCAGATATCCGTTCCACGCCCTTTGCGTTTCGTCCACCTGCTCCTGCGCCGCTTTCTTTGCCGCTTGCAAAGCGCGCAACCTCTTTTCCAGCTCCGCCTCTTCGCCAAGAGCCTTGATTTCTTTATTCTTGGCGCAAAGCGCGTCGTACTGCTCGTGATACGCCTTGCCCTGCTGTATCAGCGCCGTGCGGCGGGTTTCGCTGATCTCGTACGCCGATTTTTGCACGTCTAATTTTCGGATCTCCTCTTGCAATATCTTGCGTTTTTGTTCGATCGCCTTAAACTCTGCGTTGAGCAAGCCCACGTCCAAGGTCTTGCCGCTTGCCGTCAGCGTGTATTTTTCAATGAGCGGCGCGATATCCTTTTCCGCCTCCTCGTGCTTTTGCAAAAGGGCGCGAAGGTCGGCGCGGAATTCCCCGTATGCGTCCACCAGCAACACGTCCTTAGCGTTGCGCTTGATATATTCGAGCAA
Organism: Clostridia bacterium; assembly: GCA_017462505.1. The sequence goes on along the minus strand of JAFTQY010000025.1, from coordinate 26,699 downwards.
CGAGCCGTCGCTCCCCAACCCGTCCAACGCGCTTTCCTTTTCCGCTTTCATACCGTCGAAGTCGACGTAGGGGTTTTCCTTGCCCAGCCTTTTAAATTCCGCCGCGCACGCCTGCCAGTTGTTATATGCGTCCTGTTCGGCTTTGATATCCGCCGCCGCATTTTTCACCCGTTCCAACGCCACCGACCATTTTACGGCGTTGCCGTCGTAATCGGCGGTTTTAAATTCTTCTTGCGCGCGCGTGAAAGCAAGCTCTGCTCTTTTTGCTTTTTCGTCCGCGATCGCCGCCTTTTTCACCGCCGTTTCGTATTCGTTGCGGTTGGCTTGCAAAGCGTCGTTTTCTCGCTTTATCGCCTTTGCCTTGGGCAGACGCTCGGTCTGCAAACGCAACGCCTGCATCTGCGGCAACCGCTCTTCCAGAGCCTCCAAGCCCGCCTTTAATTCGTCAAAAGCCCGCTTTTCCTTGTGCAATTCCCGCGCCGCTTGGTATACGATTTCCTCCTTTTCGAGCGCCGCCGCCCTTTCTTTCAGCGCGGTTTTCGTCTGCGAAATCTCGCTTTCCTTGGCTGCGATATTCTCGTCGCTACCGCCCTCGTTTTGCCCCATTTGACCCTGAATAATCTTCACTTCCGATTCGGCGGCGTAAAACTTTTCGCTCACCGCCTTAAACAGCCGTTCGCCGTATTTTTCCAAATCGAAGAGCCTAGACACAAGCTTGATACGCTCCGACGGCGTGGATTTGACAAGCGCCGCAAAATCCCCCTGCGGCAGAGCGATACACATTTTAAAATCGGCAAAGGTCAGCCCGATAATTTCCTCTAATGCCTCGTTGACGTCCCGCGTGCCGTCGGCAAGGGCAAGCCAAGCCCCGTCCTTATATTCGTAGAGCTGCGCTTTGCTGACGTTGTTTTTGCGGCGGCGTTCCCGTCTGACCTTAAAGGTGCGCCGCACCCCGTCGATCACGATTTCAAAATCAAACACAACGTACGCGCTGTCCGCGCCATAGTGGATAAAATCCCCGCCGCTGCTCCGTTCAATCTGCCCGTAAAGCGCCAAATGGATACAGTCCAAAATAGTACTCTTCCCGCTGCCCGTATCCCCGAAAATGCCGAATACCCCGCCCGACAAAAGGGCGCGAAAATCAATTTCCGTTTTCTCGGAAAAACTGTTGATTCCGCAAAATTCAAGGTAAATCGGTTTCATCTTTGCTCCTTATTTTTCGTCCAGCTCCGTCAACGTCTGCAAAAACAGCGTTTTCAATTCCTCTTTCGGCTCTGCGCCGTAGTTCGTTTTATAGAAAAGCTCGAAAAGGCTCTCGCCCGACAGCCCCTTGCGGCTTTCAAACGCCAAGCTCTCTTCGGTGCGCACCTCCGCGATCAAGGACACAAGGTTTTTGTTCGCCGAAAGCGCCTGCGAATCGCTGGAAACCAACGGCGCGGTCAAGATCAGTTTCAGCTCCACCAAATCGTCGGGGTATGCCTGCAACAGCGCGAGCGCCCGTTCCACTCCGTCCGCCTCCAAGCGGATAAGCTTTTTGCCCTTCGTCAAGGGCACGTCCCGCAGGTTTTGCACGCCGTCCGCCGTCAAATCGAACACTTTTACGCCCTTATCCGCACGCTCGTCAAAGGCGTATTGCAGGGGCGAGCCGCTGTAATAACAATGCCCCTTGCCCATGTGCTGTTTCTTATGTAGATGTCCCAGCGCGATATAATCGCTCTTGGGCAGAGCGTCCACGGGAATAGCGCGCGCGCCGCCAAGATCGATCTCCCGCTCGCTGTCCGATACCGCGCCGCCCGCGACGAACAAATGCCCCACGAAAATAGACGGGAGCTTTTCGGTGTTGCCGCTCTCCCCCTCTTCGATCCATTTTTGCATCTGCTCCACGTAGGGCAGTTCGGATTTTTCCTCTTTAAATCTCGCCTCGTTGGGATAGGGCAGAAAGGACAAAAATACCTTTTCCCCTTTTTCGTTCACAAAGGTCGCATAGCCCTTTCCGCTCGAAATCGGGCGGACGGGACGGACGGTATCGCCAAGCGCAAAAATCCGCCGTTCGTTGCCGACGATATAGATACCCTGTTCTTCCGATAAGGGCGCGGCGGCGGAAAGACGCACGCCGTCGTCGTGGTTGCCGCTGATGATCACCACCGCGCGGCGTTCCCCCGCGACCCGTTTGATCTTGCTGTAAAACAGCCGCTCTGCCTCCGCCGACGGGGTGTAGGTATCAAAAATATCCCCCGCGATCACGACGAGCTCTACCCCCTCGTTTTCGCAGACTTCGATAATTTCGTCCAAAACCTCCGTCTGTTCGTCCAGACGTTCGCGGTTTATCAAGCGTTTTCCGATATGCCAATCGGACGTATGCAAAATTTTCATCGCCCGACCTCCTTATCGTTTGCGATTGTTTTTTTCGTCGCGGAGCTTTCTTGCCTGTCTACTTGCCGACCGATCTTTTTTAAACTTTTTGCAAAAAAGGGTCGAAAACACCTTGCTTTTGTTTTTGAAAACTTGTATAATAGACCTACTCTCGCCTTTGGCGACGATATTGATACCAGTTTATTATACACCATTTCTACCGAGAAATCAAGAAAAGTTTTATAAAAAGCGTAAAATTTTTCGTAATTTACACACAGGAAATACGATTTTGACGGCTACGCCGTCACGAAAACCCAAGAAACGGAGTGGCGATATGGCTTTTTGCTCTTTTTCCAAAGACGTGGACAACACCTATACGCTGATCGAGAACAAGTTTATCACCAAGTACTTGCCCGAGGCGGACGGACTTGCCGTAAAGGTCTACCTTTACGGGCTTTTTCTCTGCCAAAACACGGGCGCGGATTTCGGCGTGCGCTCGATGGCGGAGGTGTTGAAGATCAGCGAAGAGCAGGTCAAAGAGGCGTTTGCGTTTTGGGAAGATTACGATTTGGTGGAAATTTTGTCGCAAGAGCCCTTTACCGTGCAGTATTTGCCCGTCAAGGCGGCAATCGGCAAGCCCAAAAAGGTGCATTACGAGCAATACGCCGATTTCAACAAGGAATTGCAACGCAAAATGCAACGGGTGGGCAAATTTATTTCCGCAAACGAGTATATCAAGTACATGCGCTTTTTGGAAGAGAACGCGATGCAGCCCCACGCCTTTTTGCTCGTCACCGAGTATTGTATCAATAAAAAGGGCGAGGGCGTTACCCCGTCCTATATCTTCAACAAGGCGAAAAAGTTGATCGAAAGCGGCTTGACGACCTACGAGCAGGTGGAAAAGGCGCTGTCTAATTATAACAAACACGAGGGGGACGTGACCGCGATCATGGCTATTTTAACGATCGCGAGAACGCCCGACGAGGACGATTACGCCCTGTATTCCAAGTGGACGGAAAAGCTCGGTTTTGCGCAAAACGGGATTTTGGCGGCGGCAAAAAAATTAAAGCGCGGCAGTATGAATTCCCTCGATATTACGCTGGAAGAGCTGGCGCAAAAGGGCAAGATCGACGCCAAAGAGATCGAGGCGTATTTGTCCGAGCGCGAGAGCCTCGCAAACCTTACCTTCCGTATTGGCAGAAAGCTGGGCGTAAAGGTGCAGAACCCCACCCCGTATATCGACGAATACGTGGAAAAGTGGTATAATTACGGGTTTGAAGAAAGCTCGCTTTTGGATATTGCACTCCTCTGCTTAAAGACTGGACTTAACGATTTTGACGGCATGAACGGCGTGGTTAAGAACCTGTTTACGGGCGGCGTGGTGAGCGTGGACGGCGTAAAGGCGTTTTTGAAAACGAAGAACGACGAGCTGAAACTGTTTACCAAAATTCAGGCGGTTTGCGGCGGTATTAGAAAGAGCGAAAGCAATTTGGCGTTGATCGCGACGTGGCGGGCGTGGAATTTTGGCGACGAGATGATTTTAGAGGCGGCAAAACGGAGCTGTTCTTCGTCTAGCCCTATCCCCTACATGAACAAAATTTTGTCCGATTGGAAACAGAGCGAAATCTTTTCTGTTCAGGATATCCCCAGCGGCGTTTTAGGCGAAACGAGGGGGGCAGGTACGCGTTCAAGCGCAAAATCGGGGTTTGTCAACCCTGCGATTGAGGCGGTAAACGCCAAGTCCGACCGCGAAAGATATTACGCTTTGCTCCGTGAAAAGGCGCAGTCGCGCGCGGATAAATATTTAGCGAAAGCGAACGCAAACGCACGGTTTAGCGCGTTGAGCGTAGCGCTTTCAAAAATGGAGCTTGCCTTGGCGAAAGCGGAAGTATTCGAGCCGCAAAAGCTACCTGCTTTGGAAGAAGAAAAGAGCGCGCTTTTGACCGAGCGCAAGACAATTTTGGACGGGCTTGGCATCAAAGAGAGCGACCTTATCCCCCAACCGACGTGTAAAAAGTGCGGCGACACGGGGTACACGAAAAACGGCGCGCTTTGCAATTGCTATAAATCGGAGAAGTAAAAAACAAGATTTTTGAAGATTTTTTATAAAGTCAATCAAAAACGCTTGCATTTTTTCAAAAAATACAGTAATATAAATAGGCGCTTGACGAAAGCGCGCTATATGCAGAGATGTCTGAGTGGTTTAAGGAGCACGATTGGAAATCGTGTGACTGGGAAAACTGGTCCGGAGGTTCGAATCCTCTTCTCTGCGCCAAAAGAAACACACCCCTCGCGGGTGTGTTTCTTTTGCGCAGAAGAGATTGAGAACCGACGAGGTATCGGAGGTTCGCGCGAGGAGCGAGAAATACTCCGCTCGTTTCTTCCGCAATATCCGCGAGCGACGACGCTTTGGCTTTGCCAAAATCCTCTTCTCTGCACCATGTGGTAACTGCGCCGCCAAAGGCGCGAATCCTCTTCTCTGCAAAAATTTACCTTATCCCCTTGAAAAAAATTTCCGCTTGTGCTATAATACAAGCAAATTCACCCGCGCGGAGAAATTTATGCACGATTTGACCTATCTCAACCATTTTTCCTTTCACGAAGTTCGATACGAGCGCTATCACGAGTCGTCCTTTCCCCTGCCTGCGCGTTACAATTTTATTATGTATTTGCAAAAGGGCGTTGCGCATATTTCTTCCGAACGGGAAACGGTGGTTTTAAACGCGGGCGACGTTTTGCATATCCCCCGCGGCGCAAAATATTCGGTAAAGCTTTTCGGCGAGCCCGAAATTCTGTTCGGCTCGTACGCGTACCTCAATTATCAGGAAAACGACGGCAAAACGTACACGATACAAAAAATCCCCTGCTCGCCGCGCATGCAAGAGCTGATCGCAAAAGTCAGCGCGATCGACGGCGTAAACTGCGAAAGTATTGGATATTTTTACCTATTTTTGCACGAGCTTTACAAAATTTTGACCCCTGCCGTTCACGACGGAAAACAAAACCTGCTAGAACGCGCCATGAATTTTATCATCAAAAAGCCCGATTGTAAAATCAGCGAGGTGGCGGCGCATTGTCATATCAGCGAATCGGGTCTTTACTCCCTCTTTAACGAGCGGACGGATATTACCCCCGCCCATTTCAAGCTGCACGTCAAGCTGGAACGCGCGGTCAATTATTTGATCTCCACCGATATCCCCATTGAAGAAATCAGCGATCTTTGCGCGTTTAGTTCCTCTTCCTATTTTCGTAAAAAGCTATATAGCGTATACAAAAAAACGCCGTCGCAAATCCGTAAAAACGGCGACGGACAAATCCTCGGTTTCTAAACGCATTAGAGAAAATTACCTGATTTTAGCTTGAATACTGTCTTTTTATCTTCCCCTCGCGGTGATATACTGTAATCACTTCGATTCCAAATAATACGAGGGGGAAACCATGAAAAAAATCGCATTGATCGGCGGAACGAAGGCGTTCCGCCGTTTTTTATCTTTAATCAGCGAAAACGTTGTGGAAACGTCGGTGGAAAACGCCGTTTCCGATCCCGCTTTCGACGGCATGATCTTTTTGCCCGATTACGAGCGTGGGGCAGATTATATCGAAGAGCTTTCTATCGACCTTTTGGAAATTTTGGCAAAACGCAAAACGGAAGGCTTTCGGGGCTATATCGAAAACTATTACGGTAACAACTGCTACAACAGCTCGATTTTCGGTTATGAAACGCTGGGCGGGATATGCCATACGCAAAACGAAAGCCTGCTGGCGCAAAACGGGTTGCAGCACTACCTTGGCGGCGCGCGCATTTTGCAAGCGGCAAACAAAAAATATCTGCCCGCCCTTTCGCGCTTGCACCATAACCACGGTCTTGTCGTCAACAAGGTCTTGCTCACGCTCGGCCGTTATGCGGGGACTTCGCAGGTCGTCAATACGAACGTAGAACACGCATACCCCATGCTGATTAGAACGAACGGGATCATCAGTTCGCTGTTTTCGCTCACCGATTTCGACAAAGCGAATATGCGCCCGAATTGCCGTTTTAAAAAGCTGTTCGGTTACATTTTTTCCTTTATTTTAGGTGCAGACGGCGACAAAGTGGAAAGCGCCTTTGAAAAGACGTTCCCACCGCTCAAAACCCGTTTTGCCCTGCACGACGTGCTGGACGAAAGCAAAAAACGAGCCCTTTACGAGCAAGCGCTTTCAGACGCCGTACAATGGCATTTTGACAGCGGCATCGTCTACGGCGAGCACGGCAAACAAGGCTCGTGCGAGATGATCATGTCCAACAACGGACAAAAACTCTATCGCAACCGTCGGGTGGACGCGGGGTTCTATACGGGCTGGCTGCTGTATGCCGCGGGCGAATATTTCCACAACGAAGATTGGAAATTGACGGGGAAAAATATCTTCTATTATTATCTGGAACACGCGCAATTAAAGGACGGCATTGTCGAGGGCATGTTCGACTGGTATTACAATAAATTTTCTCCCCCTAACGAGGTGTACAGCATCGATTTGGGACGGGACGGTATCGCCCTTTGCAACATGTATACCCTGCTCGGCGATCCAAAAATTTTGGACGCGATCAAAAAGCTTGCCGAAGGCATAATGGCGTGGATCGCGGACGATCGGCTCTTGCGCGTGCATATCCCCTACGGGGCGGAGGGCACGGAAAAACACAGCGCAGGCAGTAGCGAAACCCCTGCCGTGTACGGCGAGTTAAGCTCGTTTATGGCGATGGCGTCCACCCTTTTGGACGATAAAAAATACGTCAAAAAGATGAAAAAAGTCTGCGATATGCTCCAAAAATATTATCCAAATTATATTTACTACGGGCATACGACCAGTTCGAGAATGGCGCGGCTTTTGTTGACCCTGCTCCCCGTCCAAATCGCGGGCGAGGGGGATTATTCCGAGCTTATCAACGAGCAGATCGACTATTTCGGATCGATCAGCATGCCCTGCGGCGGGATCTATTCGGAGGACAATCTTTCCTACGAGCGCAACTCGGCGCACAACAGCGAATGCGGTATCACCACCCCTTGGGACGCCGATAAAATTTCCGATCAGCTTTACTGCGTGAACAATATTCTTGCCGCTCTGTCCCTTTTGAAAAAGGTCGATCCAAGCGGCAAGGTCAACGTGGAAAAGGGCGAACGGATCTTCCATGCGCTACTCGATTACGTCGTAAAAATCCAGATCGTGGACGACGATAAACGGTTTATGGGCGGTTGGATGCGCTCTTACAGTATGACCCAAGAAGAATATTACGGGCTGGACGCGGATATCCTTTGGGGGAGCTACTGCATTATGACGGGCTGGACGATGGGCATGATCCCCCTTGCCATTTTGTACGAGCTACAAAACGACTGCCCGTACGTAAAAAAATAATATTCTTTCGATTTTGAATAAGCAGCAATGAAAACAGTAGTGCTACAATGATACCGACCATTTTCAAGAAGCGTTGGCGTTTGCGAAGAAATATTCATCCGAATTTCTACATATTTAAGAATTGTCCATTTGTTTTTTATCTCTACCGTTGTCTTAAACTTCTCAACGGTACTCCCTTCTGATATAATATTGCCATTGTCGTCTAATTGTATTTTTACCCCACAGTTCGGACAATATTTTGATTTCTTATCTATTATTTGCTCGCAATACAAGCATTTACTTATATCGTAATTGTTTTTAGAGCAGGCAACAGAGAATAATAAAATCCAAAAAAGGAAAATAAAACTACTCATCATTGCAATAATTTTTCTGCATTTTTTCATAATAAATTCCTCCTTAGCATCTATAATTTTTATTCCTAATAAGACCATTACATTTTTAGGGGTTTTCCCTAATTGTTATTATATTAGGGATTTTCCCTAATGTCAAGTAATTTTAGGGAATTTCCCTATAATATAATTATGGAAATTTTTAGAGAAAGGTTAAAATACCTGCGAAAAAATGCTGACTTAACCCAAAAAGCCCTTGCCGACATTTTACAAACCAACAACAGCAGTATTTGCGATTGGGAATGTGGCAGAAGCCAGCCAGATTTAGAAACTCTTAAAAAACTTTCCAAATTCTTTTTGGTCACAACCGATTATCTTTTGGGCTTAGAAGAGGAGGACGGTTCCAAGCCGTATTTATCTGTTTACGATATTCCAAAACGATAAAAAGTGCACTCGACAGTGCACTTTTTTATTATGTATATTTCCTTTATTCCAAGCCGTCCACAAAGGCGAGCAGGTCGTCGAAATCCCCCTGCGGATATACCGACAAATCTTTGTTTTCTCTGTTCAGCAGGCATGCGGGCATCAAGAATACTTTCATTCCCAGCTTTTCCACCACCATGTCCTCTGAAACGTCGTTGCCGACCATCAGGCATTCTTCTGCGGACACGCCAAGCCGCGATAAAATCTCTTTGTAATATTCCAAATTCGGCTTGCAATAGCGCGAATTTTCGTATGTGGTAAACAGCTCGAAATCGCTCTTATCCAAGCCCGCCCATTTCATGCGCTTTTCGGTGGCGATCGACGGGAAGATCGGGTTGGTGGCAAGCGCTAAGCGATACCCTTTGGCTTTCAACGCCGCAATCGTCGGCGCAGCTTTGGGGTCAAACCCGCAGGATAATTGCACTTTGTCGAAATCCTCGATATAGAACTGTTCAAATTTCGGCTCGTCCGCGCGCGCCTTGTCGCCAAACATGGAAGCGAAAACATCCCAAAATACCTCTTCGTTACTCTTCGCCCCGTCGTTTTTAATCATCGCGCCCGTGCCTTTCCAAATACCGTTGATCAAAGCGTTCGGTTCATACCCATAGGGCGCAAGCCGCTTTGCGATACCCCCGAAATACGCCTTGACAAATCGGTCTTGATCCATGGGCAACAGCGTGCCGTCCAGATCGAATAAAATCACTTTTGTTTTCATCTGTTTTTCCTTTCATCGGGGGTACGTCCCCCAACAAACCGTATTTTTCTTATCTTCTTGCCGTGTATTCGGACACGTCCAAAATCGTTTCGCCGTCCACCTGCACGGGTCTGGGTTCGTCGTATTTTACGGTGATCTCTTTGCCCGAAAGCACGGTGACGTACTTTTCCGTTTTCACGTGTTCGCCCTTGAAAATGGACGGGAAAATCATCAACGTTTTCAGCTTGCCCGAGCCGTGGAATACAAGCACGGACAAATGATCGTCCTCACGCGTTTGACCGGGCGTAGGATACATGCCGCCGCCGTAGCATCTGCCAAACATAGCGGGCGCAAGCCATACCTTTTCAAAACGATGCTCCTTGCCGTCAATCGTGATCGTCGCACCCGTGGGCTTGTAATGAAACAGCAACCCCTTGATCGCGATCCCCGTATAATTGATCTTCTTGCCGGGGTATTCTTCGCGGAGCTTATCCCCCACTTCGCAGCAGTACCCGTCGATACCGTAGCCAACGCCGTTGATAAAACGGTACGTATTGCCCTTCACCGTCACGGTGGGCAGGTTTTTCAAATATTCGTTCATGGGCACGGGCTTTCCGCCGTTGTCGCCCACGTCCCGCAAAAAGTCGTTGCCGCTACCGCAGGCAAAAAAGGAGATCTTGGGCAGGTTTTCAATGCCCTCGATATTGTTCGCAAAGCGGTTCAACGTGCCGTCGCCGCCGCAAAGAATTAACTCCGCGCCCTCGTCCATGCCCGCAAAAAACGCTCTGTAATCGTCCACCTTCGTCACGTCCTGATAAACGAATTCGTTACCGCTTAAAACCTCTTCCAGCTTTTTCGCCCTTTCCTCCCCGTGCTGATTGTCGGAATAGGGATTGTACAATACGCAATATTTCATGCCGCTTTTTCCTCCGTAATTTCTATACTTTGCTGAATTTCTTCCTTAACGCGCTCGCCGATTTCCGACGTGCGCATCCCCTTTACCTGCTCTTTGTCGATCACCTCGATAAACCGCAAATATACGTGCGTAAGCCGCCAAGGCGCGTGCTCGTGAATACGGTTCGTGCCCTTGATCGAGCACACCACCAACGGCGCGTCCGCCCGCTGTGCAATTTTAAACATCGCGTTGTGGAAAGGGAGCATCACGCCGTCCTTGGCGCGCGTGCCCTCGGGATATACCCCGATCGACACCTCGTCCCTTTGGATAAGCTCCGCCGCCTTTTCCACCGTCTTTACCGCGTTGCGGGGGTTTTCTCTGTCGATTTCCAAAAAGCAACACTTGCGCACAAGCCGCCCAAAAAAGGGAATTTGGAAGTTGGACGCTTTAGACACGAACGCAAGCCGTTCCTTGCGCAAAACCCGCCATGCGACGATCGAATCAAAGTTGGAAATATGGTTGCCCACCAAAACGAACCGCTCGTTTTTGGGCACGATCTCCCGCCCCTCGACGTGGATTTTTACGCCCAGATACCACAGCAAAAACGCCGTCAGCGAATCAAGCAAGAAACGGTAAAATTTATTATCCTTTTCAGACTGTTTATTTTTTACGAACAGACAGCACACCGCGATAAAAACAAGATACAGCCCCAGCGGGATACTCGCCAAAATCACGGCGCACGTATGCAAAAAATTCTTCATATCCTTTCCTTTCGTTTCCCTTTTCCCTTACGGAAAAACGTTTACCTTGTAATTGTAACATATTTTTATGACAAAATGCAAACGTATTTACATAAAAAACAAATTTTTTTACATTTTTTTCAGGGAACGGGAAAACGCCCGACGGTTTTCGCCGTCGGGCGTTTTTCTATACTTTGCGTTTTTTAGTTTTCCTCTTTTTCCGCGTTTTTCGTTTCGCTGCTCTGCGAACCCGTAGGGTTCAAAATACTGTAACCTACGTTGACAAGGTGGTCGGCGACACGCTCCAAGCCCGCCACCGTAGACGAGAAGTACGGGCTGAGCTCGATCTTGCAATCACCCTCGGCAAGACGGCTGTAATGGTTTGCCGTAAGCTCCCGTTTCAAACCGTCCACTTCGTTTTCAAGGGCGTTGAGCTCGGCAAGACGGGACGCGTCGCTATCGTCGAATACCTCTACCGCAATCTCAAACATGCGCAATACTTTGTCTTGCATGGTCTTTAATTCTTCCATGGCAACCGCCGAGAAAGCAAGTTCTTTGCCCTGCATTTCCAACGCAATTTCGCCGAAGTTTTCCGCATGGTCGCCGATACGCTCCAAGTCGTTCAAGACGTGGAAGTACGCGCCGATACGCTTTTCGTTGCGGTTGTCCACAAGGGGGGAAAGCTTGATCAAGAAACGGGTGAGCGCTTTGTTGGTAAAGTTGATCGTGCGTTCTCTTTCCTCTATTTCGCTTTCGTATTCTTTCGCTACGCCAAAATTCGCCGCAAAGGATTTTTCAAGGTTCGCTTTGGCAAGGTCCGCCATATATTCCACTTCCTTTTTTACCTGCATAATAGCAACGGGGGGCGTGGTCAAAAGGCGTTCGTCCACGTATTTAAGACGACGGTTGTCCTCGGGCGATTTCTTGTCGGGGATCACCGCGCAGGAATATTTGACGAGCTGTTTTCCAAACGGGATCAACAGCAAGGTCGTCGTTACGTTGAAGATCACGTGGAAAGTAGACACGCGCATCTGTAAGGACATGGGATCGTTACCGGGGAAGATCGAAACCAACAGTTTCACCGCGTAATCCTTGAATATCCAAATCAGAATGGTGAACAGCACCGTACCGATTACGTTAAAGGTGAAGTGAATGAGGGCTACGCGCTTAGAGTTGGTATTTGCGCCGACGGAGGCAAGCAACGCCGTTACGCACGTACCGATATTTGCGCCGAGCACAATAAACAACGCCAAATCCAAGGGCAGAACCCCCGCGCCTACCATCGTGATCACGACGCCCGTCGAGGCAGACGAGCTTTGTATCAGCGCCGTAAAGATAACGCCGATCAAAATCAACAGCAGCGGGAAATCCACTTTTCTGAAAATCTTGATAAACATGTCTTCCACGAGCGCGTTGCCGAACGCCTGTTCGCTGCTCATGACGTTGAGCCCTACGAAGATCAAGCCCAAGCCGCAGAACAAATTCGCCAAAATTTTAACCTTTTCTTTCTTGAAAAAGCTCATCATAACGCCCACAAACGCGAGCAGATACATCGCCATATTGAAATAATCATTTTTCAAGGATACGAGTACGCCCGTGATCGTCGTACCGATATTCGCGCCCATGATGATCGGGGTCGCCTGCATCAGGGTCATAACCCCCGCGTTTACCAAACCGATAACCATGACGGACGTCGCCGACGAGCTTTGAATAATCGCCGTGACCCCCGCGCCGATCCCAACCCCCGAAAAACGGTTGTTGCTGATTTTGCCAAGCAATTTCTTCATGCCGCTACCCGCGCTCTTTTCCAACGCCTCGCCCATGAAATTCATCCCCACGATAAAGATGCCCACCCCTGCGAGCAACCAAATCAGGCTCTGCACCAGCTGCATAATCTCTTGTGCTGTCATTTTTTCTCTCCTTACGTATATAATATTTGTTTTTTCTCTTTTGTAAATACCCTATTGACAATAAAAAAGGTATAGCGCTTTTTTCGCCATACCTTGAAAATCCCTTTTAAAAAGAACGTCATTGTACGGCTTTGCCTACAATGAGTTTCACAACTGTTTGCAAGCCTGACTAATTTCCGATCAGCCACTCCTTTGGCTCGCCGCAACCCTCTGCGTTTGCTACTTTCTCATCATTACCTTTTACATTTTAGCATATATTTTTTTACAATGTCAAGTTTTTGACGATACAAATTTTCTATATTTCTTAATCGTTTTGTGGAGTATTATAGATTTTTTTGATAAAAAAAAAGCCCTCGCGCAACACTTGACAAACGACACCAAAATCCTGTATAATATAGAAATCTTAAATATCCCGCCGCCACCGGGTGGCAACATGAACAGCGTTCATATTCCGTGCCGTTAGGTCTTAGAAGGCACGTTATACGAATGCTTTTTATTTAAGCTCTGTCCCTACCACTCGGTTGATTTCTGCCTACAAAACGCTATGAAAAAATCTTTAAAAGACTGCATTGCATATTTTACGCCCTTTGAGCGGGTGCTTTGGCTGTGTTCGGTAACGCTGATCACGGTGTCGTCTTGCGTGGGCGGCAACGTTTATCCTCTGAGCCTCATCGCCTCGCTCCTTGGCGTGACCTCGCTTATTTTTATTGCCAAAGGGAATTTTGTCGGGCAGATCATGATTATCATTTTCAGTATCCTGTACGGCATTGTTTCCATACGCGCACGCTATTACGGCGAGATGATCACCTACGTTTTTATGAGCCTGCCCGCCGCTGTTTTTGCCTGTATCAGTTGGCTAAAAAACCCGTCCAAGCAGGGCAAGCACGAAGTGCAGGTCGGCACGCTGTCCGCAAAAAAATGGTTGATTTGTATCGGGCTTTCTATTCTGGCGACCGTAATTTTGTATTTTGTTTTACGGTATTTTAACACCGACAATTTGATCGTCAGCACGATCTCCGTCACGACGAGCATGCTTGCCGCGTCCTTGCTCTTTTTCCGCAGCCCCTATTACGCGCTTGCGTACGTTGCCAACGATATCGTTTTGATCGTCCTGTGGGTGACGGCGAGTATTCACGATACCTCGTATCTGCCTACCGTCGTGTGCTTTACCACCTTTTTGTTCAACGACACGTACAGCTTTGTCAGCTGGACGCGCATGAAAAAACGGCAAGCGCACGATTAAGCTTTCTTACGCAGGCACACACGCAACTATACATTGCATAGAAAATACACGATACCGTCATACCGAGCGGAGCAACTCCGTTGCGCAGTCGAGTGTATCTCTTCTTTTTTAGATACGCTCCACTCGCTTCGCTCGGTCGGCATGACCGTTTCCTTTCCTTGATAAGCTTTGCCAAGCCGAACGAAAAATTCGGCTTTCTTTTTTATAAAAATACACGAACAAATGTTTGACTTTTATATTTGGAAGGGGTATAATGTAGGTATGATATCCGAAGAAAAGCTGAAAATTTTAACGGAGAGCGCAAAGTACGACGTGTCCTGTTCGTCGTCGGGTAGCGGGCGCAAAAATGCGGGCGGCATGGGCAACGGGTACGTTGCGGGGTGCTGCCATTCGTTCACGCCCGACGGACGGTGTGTATCTTTATTGAAAATTCTGCTTTCTAACGACTGTATTTATAATTGTAAATACTGTCCCAACCGCTTGGACGCGGACGTGCCGCGCGCGACGGCTACTCCCGACGAGATTTGTGAATTGACGGTCGATTTTTACAAGCGCAATTATATCGAGGGGCTATTTTTGTCGTCGGCGGTGCACGTCAACCCCGATTACACCATGGAACGCCTGCTTTTGGTCGTCAAAAAACTGAGGACGGAGTACGGCTTTCACGGATATATTCATTTAAAAGGTATCCCCCGCGCGGACGCGCGCATGATGACGGAGGCGGCGCGCTACGTTGACCGCATGAGCTATAACGTGGAACTGCCCAGCGAAAAGAGCCTGAAACTTTTAGCGCCGCAAAAGAGCAAGGAAAGCCTTTTAACGCCCATGAAAACGTTGGCGGCGCAGACGGAGGCTTTCCGCGAAGAAAAGCGCAAGGGACTTGTCAAGGGGTATTTTTTGCCCGCGGGGCAAACGACGCAGATGATTATCGGCGCAAGCCCCGAGGCGGACGGGCAGATTTTGCGCCTGACGAACGCCTTGTATCAAAAGAACGGCTTAAAACGGGTGTATTATTCGTCGTACGTGCCCGTGGTCAAGGATAACGCTCTGCCCGACGTGGGCGCGGGGCAACTGCGCGAGCACCGCCTCTATCAAGCGGACTGGCTGCTCCGCTTTTACGGGTTTTCGGTGGACGAGATCGTTTCCGAGGGAGAAAACCTGTCTATGGAATTTGATCCCAAATGCGCGTGGGCTTTGCGGAATATGCACCTTTTTCCCGTCGAGATCAACCGCGCACCGTTGGAAACGCTGCTCCGCGTGCCGGGGATCGGCGCGAAAAACGCGTACAAGATCATGGAGGCGCGTAAGTACACGAAATTGCGCTTTGAGGACCTGACGAAAATGCGGGTGGCATTAAAGCGCGCAAAACATTTTATCACCTGCGACGGAAAGTTTTTCGGGACGGAAAACGTGACCGCCGTGCGCGGGCTGTTGGCGGCGGCGGAAACTCAGGAAAGCGCGGAACAATTAAACCTGTTTAGTATGCTTTCCACGCCGCAAAACGCCTTGATCGCCCTGCACGGACAATTATAGGGGGCGTTATGGTCTATTGCTTTGACGGAACAAAATACGGGCTGTTGACCGCCCTTTTGATCGCTTTCCCCGACCCTGCCGCCATTGTGACCTCGGGGCGCGCGCAGATACCCTTGGGCATGGCGACGATCGACGTGCCTACCGATTTGGCGCGCGCAAAACGCGCGGAAGAACGCCTGCTGTCCTTTGATTGCGATTGCGCGTTTGATCTGGACAGATTATTGCGGAGCGGCGCGGACAACCGAGAACAGCTTGCCTTTAAGTATCTGCGGTTGATCGCGCAGGAAAAGAGACCCGTATGCAAACGGCTTGCCAACCCCGACGTGTTCGCCGCCGTGGAATGCATCAAAAGGGTCGGGCACGAGATACATAAAATGCACGGATTTATCCGCTTTATGGAAACGGAAAGCGGCGCTTTATATGCGCCCTTTTCCCCCGACAACGATATTTGCGATCTGCTCGTACCCCATTTTCGGGCGCGGTTGCCGCAATTCCCCTTTGTTTTGCACGACGTTAAACGGCAAAAGGCGGCGGTTTACGACGGCAAAAACACGTTTGTTGCGCCCTTGGCGCAAGCAGATATTTTGCTTTCCGCTGACGAGCTCGGTTGGCAATCTCTTTGGAAAGAATATTACGGCGCGGTAAATATCCCCTGTCGCGAGCGGTTAAAACAAATGCGCGGATATATGCCCAAGCGGTACTGGAAATTCCTGCCCGAACGACAGGAAACCCCGCCCGATATGCCTTAAACGTGGGCATACGGTACGCAATGAAACGAAAAAAGGCACGGATTTTCGTGTCTTTTTTCGTTTTCATTCAATCATAATTTTAATCAGCGTTTTTTCGTGTTCTTCCACTTCTAATAGCACCAGCGAGCCGTTTTTATTTCTATATTCGTCCAAACGCGCGCTTATCTCTTTTATCAAAGATGTTTCTTTCTCTTTATCTTCGCTATACAAGTTGCTTTTTCCAAACGCTATTTTTAGCCCTTCTTCTAACTCCATTTCAATTTGCCGCTCTCCTCCACCTTGGGAAACGACTATTTTCATTCTATCCATATCTCCACCAACGCGCCCCCCGATTGAACTTCTAAAATTTTACCGATAACCCCCATAGACGCCAGCTCCATCACCTTTTCAAAATCCACCGTATCCGTCAAATTCTTGTCTGTTATATGGATACTGTTTTTGAGTTCTTTGTTTTTCAATATTATTTCCATAAGCGCAATCGGCAAATTGATCATTACTTTATCTTCTTCGTCTATAACGCGCATTTTTAGAAGTTTGCCTTTCGATATCTCTTCCGTAACAAAATCCACGATCGAATTTTCATCTTCTTCCAAAAGAACGTCTACGCTAATTCCAAAGGCACGTGCAAGCTGTTTCAACAGCATAACGTCAGGACAGGATAAATCGTTTTCCCATTTGGAAACCGCCTGCGGGGTAACCTCGCATATTTCCGCGAGCTTTTCCTGCGTAATGCCCTTCTTCTTACGATAAAACGCAATATTTTGTCCAATCGTTCTCATATTTCGACCTCCAAGCTTTCTACCTCTATTATAATGGCTTTTTCCTTGAAAATCAATATACCATTCGTTGTTTTTTATCAACTTTTGGTTGCAAAAAGGGGGTTACATGCACACCCCCTCGTTTGTTTTATTCCGTAACGGCGACTTCTTGCAAAACTTCGTTTTCCGCCGTTGCCGTTTTTGCGGCGGTTTGTTCCGCAATTTTATCCCGCGCCGTCGCCAACATCAATTTTAAGCGGTTTTCTTGGTTGACCTTGGTGGCGGACGGGTCGTAATCGATCGGCACGATATTCACGCCCTCGTGCAAGGTCTTGACCGCGCGCGCCGCACCCTTGCCGACGATATGGTTGGGCAAGCACCCGAACGGTTGCGCGCATACGATATTTTCCGTGCCGCTTTCGTATAAGGCGACCATCTCCGCAGGGATCAGCCACCCCTCGCCCATCTTCACGCCTTGGTGGATAACCTTATCCGCACAGGCGCGCAGGTATTCAAAATCGTGGGGCGGTTCAAAGCCCGCCGCCTCAAACGCGCCTATCATGTACCGCTGAATTTTTAACAGCAATTTATAAATAAGCTTATAGATAAACGCCATCTTTTTGCCCTTGTTGTACAGCTTTGCGTCGTTGATGACGTTGACGATACAATACATGACGTAGTCCATCAGCGCAGGCACGACGGGTTCGCAATCCTCCGCATACAAAAAGCTTTCCAGCCCGTTGTTGGCAAGGGGGGAATATTTCACGTAGATCTCGCCCACGATACCCACCTTTACCTTTTCCGTACGCGCAAGCTCCACCCCTTTAAAACGGGAAATCAGCTCGGCAGTCACCCTTTCGTATTTTTTATACTCCTTGGAGCGCAACGTGTTTTTGACGTACAAAATGCTTTCGTCGCGGACACGGTCAGCCTCTTTCGGGTCTTTTGCGTACGGCTTGCATTGATTATACAGGCTCATGATCGCGTCGGCGTAGAAAATGCCGTAACCCATTTTCAGGATATCTTTGAGGCGCAGATCCAGCCCGTTCCCCTTTTCCAAGCCCGAAAAGTTCAAGGACAACACGGGCACTTGGGGGTATTCTGCCTTTAAAGCCTTGCGGAGCAACGCCACGTAGTTGGACGCGCGGCAACCACCGCCCGATTGCGTGATCAACACCGCCGTTTTGTTTACGTCATATTTTCCGCTTTTGAGCGCGTCGATAAACTGCCCGATAACGCAAAGAGCGGGATAGCAAGTATCGTTGTGCACGTGCTTTAACCCCTCGTCAATGATCGAACGCCCCTCCGTTTTCAAAATCTCGACCTTATAACCGCGGCTTTCCACAATTTCCGCCAAAATATCGAAATGGTACGGGAGCATGTTCGGCGCGAGGATCGTATACGTCTTTTTCATCTCGTCCGTGAACGCGGGCGTATTTTCTTTATAGCTGACCCTTTCCGTCTTTTTCATACGTTGCCGTCCCCCTTGTTTTCGGTTTTCACGCCGCTCTTGTCGCCGATCGCCGCCACCATACTGCGCAGACGTATCTTGACCACGCCAAGGTTGTTGATCTCGTCGATCTTGATTTGGGTATACAGCTTACCGTTGCTTTCCAAAATGGTACGCACCTCGTCCGTCGTTAGCGCGTCGATACCGCAGCCAAAGGACACGAGCTGTACAAGCTGTACGTCCTTTTGCCCGCACACGTACTGCGCCGCGCGGTACAGCCGCGCATGGTACGTCCATTGATTGAGCACGTTTACGTCCACAAGGGGCGCTTGATCGCACACGCAATCCTCGGAAAGCACCGCCAAACCTAAGGACACCAAAAGCTTGCCGATGCCGTGGTTGATCTCGGGGTCGGCGTGGTAGGGTCTGCCCGCCAAAACAACGGTGTTTTTCCCCTCGGCACGGGCGTTTTTTAGGATTTCTTTCCCCTTTTCCCGCACGTCGTTTTGATATTCCGCCAAATCGGCAAAGCCTTTATCGAGTGCCCCGTTCAATTCCTTTTTGGTCACGCCGTATTTGGCAAAAGCCGCCGCCAAATTGTTAAGACAGGATTTGCGCTCGTTTAAATCGATATAGGGTGAAATGAAATTATCCGCCGTCAACCGCTCGTTATTCGCCTTTAACAGCTCGGGATAATATGCCACGATCGGGCAATTGTAATAGTTTACCGACGCACGTTCGTCGATATTATAGCTCTCGCAAGGATAGAAAATAAAATCCACGCCGCTATCCAGCAGACTTTCAATATGCCCGTGCATGAGCTTAGCAGGATAACACACCGTGTCGCTTGCCACCGTGTGCTGACCGCGGAAATACAGGTCGCGGCTGCTCTTGTCGCTGACCTTTACGTCAAAGCCAAGCGCGCGGAAAAACGCAGACCAGAAAGGCAATTGCTCAAACATGACAAGCTGGAAAGGCAAGCCCGCTACGCCGCGGCTTTTTTCTTGCTTTTCGTCCGTTGATCGCGACACGTCCCCCGCCAAAGAAAGCAAACGGTTGTATTTATACTCGTAAATATTCCACTTTCCGTCCTGCGGCTTTAAGCCCGCGCCCCGTTCGCACTTGTTGCCCGAAATAAACCTGCTACCGTCCGCAAAGGTCAAAATATTGATATTGCAATTCGACGTACAGCCGCGGCACACCGCCCCGCGCGAGGTATAGGAAAAATCCGACAATTGTTCTGCCGAAAGCAAGGACGATTTTTCCGCGCGTACATTTTCCTTGGCGTACAGCGCCGCGCCGAACGCGCCCATCAGCCCCGCGATCGCGGGACGTACTACCTCTCTGCCCGTTTCTATCTCAAAGGAACGCAAAACGGCGTCGTTCATAAACGTCCCCCCTTGCGCTACAATATGCCGTCCTAATTCCTCGGGCGTTTTCGCGCGGATAACCTTATACACGGCGTTTTTGACGATGGACGACGACAGCCCCGCGGAAATATCTTCCACGCTCGCGCCCTCTTTTTGCGCCTGCTTTACCGCGCTGTTCATAAACACCGTACAGCGCGACCCAAGCTCCACGGGCTTTTTCGCAAACAGACCGAGGCGAGCAAAGCTCTCCACGTCCATATCCATCGCCTTGGCGAACGTTTGGATAAACGACCCGCAACCCGACGAGCACGCCTCGTTGAGCATAATCGAATCGATCGCGCCGTTCTTCACCTTAAAGCATTTAATATCCTGCCCGCCGATGTCGATGATAAAATCCACCCACGGGTTAAAATGCACCGCCGCCTTGAAATGCGCCACCGTTTCCACGATGCCGAAATCCATTTTCAGCGCTGCCTTCATCATATCCTCGCCGTACCCCGTCACCGCCGCGCCGCGGATATTCACCCCCGCGCCGCACAGCGAATACATCTCTTTGAGTCTCGCCACCACGATATCGAGGGGCTGTCCGTTGTTCGATTGATAATGCGAATACAGCACCTTGCAATCCTCGCTGATCAGCATCAGCTTGGTCGTCGTCGAGCCGCTATCCACGCCCAAATACGCGTCGCCTTGGTACGTGCGAATATCCGCAAATTCCAGATCGCTGCGCTTGTGCCGCGCGATAAATTCGTCGTACTGCTCGCGATTTTCAAACAAGGGCTTGCCGCGCACGACCTCGTCCTTTGCCTCGCAATCGTATATCTTTTTATATAGCGTTTCTATGCTTTCCGCCTGCTCCGCAGACGCAGAGATCGCCGCGCCGAGCGCGATAAATACAGGCGCGTTTTCAGGGAACACCGCGTGTTCGCTATCCAAGCCAAGCGTGTCTGTAAACGCTTTTCTAAGCGCCTTTAAAAAGTGCAACGGTCCGCCCAAAAACAGGACCTTGCCCTTGATTTTTCTGCCCTGCGCCAAGCCCGAAACCGTCTGTTCCACCACCGCGCGGAAAATGGACGCGGAAATGTCCGCCTTTGCCGCGCCTTGGTTGATAAGGGGCTGAATGTCCGATTTTGCAAACACGCCGCAACGGGAGGCGATGGGATAGGTCTTTTCCGCCGTCAAAGCGAGCGCGTCCATTTCGTCCACCGTAATATCAAGCAGGGTCGCCATCTGGTCGATAAACGCCCCCGTGCCGCCCGCACAGCTGCCGTTCATGCGCTGCTCCGCACCGCCCGTCAAGAAGATAATTTTTGCGTCCTCGCCGCCGAGCTCCACCGCCACGTCCGCGTTCGCGTGATATTTTTTGATCGCGCCGAACGCCGCCTGCACTTCCTGTACGAAACACACGCCGCTCTTTTGCGCCAAGCCTAGCCCCGCGCTGCCCGTGATCGCCGCGCGGAAGGTTTCGCCCTTAAACGCCTTGCCCACCTTTTGGAGCGCGTTTAAAACGCATTCTTTCACGCGGGAAAAATGCCGTTCGTAGCTCGAATATAAAATTGCGCCCGTCCGTTCGTCCAACACCACCGTTTTAACGGTCGTCGAACCGACGTCGATACCCAGTAAATAAGACATTTGCACCTACCAAGGGTTGTTTTTCCTAAATTATAACATACTTTTATGTTTTTTCAATGAAAATTCGACAAAAAATATTAAGTTTTTCACTTTTTTTTGCATTTTTGCGGATTTTCTTCTTATAGAAGAATTTTTTCGGCAAGGCGGACTTAATCGCCGTTGCAACCGCTTGCAAATCCCCTCTTTTTATGCTATACTTAGGGCATGAAGTACGATTATAAGGCACTGTATGAAAAAAATGCGGCATTTTATAAGGATTCCCCTACCCGCTTGAAAAACCTGAAATTGCTAAATACCGCGTTGACGTGGCTGTTTGCGGTGGCGTACGCGGGGCTGTGGCTGTATGCCGTCAAATCGGACAAGCTTGCCGTGCAAGCGTTGGTTTCGCTGTTTTTCGCCCCCGCCCTCGCCTTGATTTTGGTCAGCGCAATACGGCTCGGCGCGGACCGTCCCCGCCCCTATTCGCAAAAGGGAGCGGCGATCACGCCGTTGGTGGCGCGCGGGGATCGCGACGGGGATTCTTTCCCCAGCCGTCATATCGCATGCGCGGCGGCGATCACGACGGCGTTTTTGTCCGTCCTGCCCGTTCTTGGCGGATTTTTACTCGTTTGTACGTTCGCCCTTGCCTATATCCGCTTTGCGATCGGCGTGCATTATCCGTCCGATCTGGCGGCGGGTATCGTCCTTGGCGTGCTTTGCGGTATCACCGTCTTTATCTGATAAAAAAAACGCGTTAAAAAACTCTCGGTTTTGCCGAGAGTTTTTTCTTTTACAATTTTATCGCGCCGCGTTCTAATAACACGTCGGAAAGCTTGGCAAGCCTTTGCGGGGAAAGGGTTTCGCCGCGCGCTTTTTCTTCTACGCCCGCAATCGTCAAAATTTCCTTTGCCTGTTCACGCGTTAATTTAAAAAAATTGACGAGGTTGTTTTCCAAGGTTTTTCTGCGGTTTAAAAAGGCGCATTTTACCGTCTGGCGGTAGGCGCGTTCGTCCTTCACTGCGATACGTCCCCGCTCAAATTCAATTTTGACCACCGCGGAATCGACGTTGGGGCGGGGGTAAAAAAGATTGCGCGACACGCGCTTGACTACCTTTGCGCTGCCCTTTAAGGCGATCGCCGCCGTGATCGACCCGTATTCGGCGGTGTTTTCCTTAGCGCAAAACCGATCGGCGACCTCTTCCTGCACCATGATCGAAAGTCCCTGCACCTTATCGCTTTCTTCCAGCAGTTTCGTCACCAACGGGGTCGTGATATAGTAGGGCAAATTCGCCACCACGGTATATTCTTCGATCTCTTTTTCAAATTCTTTTAAATTCAGCTTGTTAAAATCACGGAAAATCACTTCCACATTGTCCAAGCCCGAAAGAGTTTCCGCCAACACGGGTTGCAGATCGCGGTCGATATCAAAGGCGTATACCTTTTTCGCCGCCTCGGCAAGCGCGCGCGTAAGCGTACCCGCGCCGCAACCGATCTCGACCACCGTCGTATTTTTATCAATGCCCGACGCCTCGACAATGGAACGGAGCAGGTTTGTATCTGATATAAAGTTCTGTCCGAACTGCTTTTTAAAATGAAAGCCGTGCTTTTCCAAAATCAAACGAAGATCTTGCATCTAACTTACTTCCTTATCGCAAAATTTTGCGTCCACGAATACCGTGAACGCAGACATGGGTGGGGTCTTTTATGCTTTTTTATCAAGAATCGGTGATATATTTGCGAACGTAGAGGGGAATTTTTACGCTCTCTGCCAAGCGTTTGCAAGCCTCCACTTCTTCCTCGCCGATACAATCGACAATGGAAAAACGGCAATCCACACCGTTTCTTTTGCAGATTTTTGCAAACTCGATCAGCCCCGCAAAGCCCGCCTCGCCAAATTGCGAACGGCAGATCGGCTGATATTTTTCCACGCAGGACGCGTTGAGGGAAATATTGACAAAATCAATTTTTCCTTTCAAATCGGGCACGATATCCCGCTTGTTGATAAGATTGCCCTGCCCGTTGGTATTAAGACGGGTTTTCAAGCCCTTGCCGTGGAAATAATCGCACAGCGCCACCATTTCCGCCACCTTATACGTCGGCTCGCCAAAGCCGCAGAAAACGACCTCTTTAAAGCGGGAAAGATCCCCCAAGCCGTTTGCCGCCGCGATCACCTTTTCCGCCGTGGGGTCACCGTGGCGCAGCCACAAATAATTGCCGTAATAGCTACTGCGTTCGTTTCTCACGCAGAAATCGCAACCGTTAGAGCATTTGTTGGTAAGGTTGATATACAAATTGCCGTCCAAAACGTATACGTACGTATCCTTGCGGTTTTCGTCCTTTTTCTCGTTATTCTTACCGCTGTTTTTGCCCTGCTGATTGTTTTGGCTTTGCTTTTGCTGATTTTGCCCGTTTTGCTGGTTCTGATTTTGACCCTGCTTGTTTTTATGCTTTTGCTTGCCCTGCCCCTGAGCGTTTTGACCGTTTTGGTTGTTTTGGTTTTGGGGCTGTTTTTGAGCGTTTTGCGCCTGATTGTTTTGGGGCTTATTTTGGTTTTGCTTTTGCTGATTTTGCCCGTTTTGTCCGTTGTTTTGGGCGTTTTGCGCCTGCGGATTGTTGCCGCTGTTACCGCCGTGCCCTCTGTGTCTGCGACGGCGTTTTCTGCCGCCCTGACTGCCTTGACCGCCTTGACCGTTGCCGCCCAAATTTACGTTTTGCTGTTCGTTTTTGTTCTTATTTTCTTCCATAGGATTATTTCAATCTGCAAAACAGTGTTCTTGCATTTTCAAGAATTTGTTTTTGCAGCTCCTTTTCGTTTTCGTTGCGAAGTAACGCCATATTTTCGACGATATACTTCACGTTTTTCGGCTCGTTGGGGAACGTGCCGCGGAAGGGCACGGGGGTTAGGTACGGACAGTCCGTTTCCGACAAAATGCGGCTACACGGTATACGCTCAACACATTCTTGCACCTTTTTCGCGTTCTTAAAGGTGGACGGTCCGCCAAAGGAAAAATACAGCCCCAACGCGGCAAAATCCGCCGTCATTTCGGGCGAGTACGAATAGCAATGCATCAAGCCGCCCCGTTTTAAAAGCCCCTTGTTTTCCTGCAAAATTTGCAAAGTTTCCGCCGCCGCGTCGCGGCTGTGCAATACCACGGGCAAGCCCACTTCGTCCGCCAAAACCATTTGGCGGATAAACAGATCACGTTGGATTTCGGGGGCGGGGTTGTCGTCGAAATGATAATCGAGCCCGATCTCGCCCACGGCGATACACTTTTCGTCCGCGCATAAATCGCGCAGTTTTTCCAAATCGCCCTCTTTATATTTTTTCAGCTCGCTGGGGTGAAAGCCCGCCGTAAAATACACGTCCTCGTGTTTGTTTGCAATTTCCGCCGCCACGTAGGACGATTGCAAATCGAACCCCGAACACACGATACGCCCCACCCCGTTTTCACGGGCACGGGCGATCACACCGTCCACGCCGCCAAGCTCTTCGTATTCGCCACCCGTTAAGTGACAATGGATATCGATATACATACTTTTCGCTCTTAGTTTCCCGATTTAGCCGAGGTTTGCGCCGCTCTTGATATCCTTATCGGGAACGATCAGCGACAGCGTGCCGTCCTCGTCCTCCGCCGCCATGATCATACCCTCGGACATAATCCCGCATACCTTTCTGGGCGCAAGGTTGGTGACGAACACCACTTTTTTTCCCACCATTTCTTCGGGCTTGTAATGCTTTGCGATACCCGAAACGATCGTGCGGACTTCGTCGCCGAATTTCACCGTTTCTTTTAAGAGCTTGTTCGATTTGGGTACGGGCTCGCACGCGATAATCTCGCCTACGCGCAGCTGCACCTTCATAAAATCGTCAAAGGAAATTTCGGGCACTTTGTCCTCTTCCGCGGGCGTTTCCGCCGCCTTTTCGCTCTTTTCCTCTTTCTTTTCCGCAGGCGCGGTCTTTGCCATCTCCGCCGCATAAGCCGCCGCCTGTTCCTTTTGAATTTTTTCGATCTCGGGCGCAAGCGTCTTAAAATCGATACGCACAAAGAGGGGCGGGATCGTCGTTACCGTTACGCTGTCGCGCAAGCCGAACGCGCCGCAATCTTCAAGCGATCTGCTCTCGCCGCCGTAAGCCGCCAAAATCTTCTCGCTGGTTTCAGGCATAAAGCTATCAAGCAACGACGCGCCGATCTGGATCGCCTCGGCAAGGTTGTACAAAACGTCGTTTAAACGCGCCTGCTTGCTCTCGTCTTTCGCGAGCGCCCAAGGCATCGTTTCGTCGATATATTTGTTCGCTCTTCTAAACAACGCAAACACTTCGGTAATCGCGTCCGCGATACGCAGCTCGTCCGCTTTTGCTTGCACTTTCGCCGCAACGCCCGTTATCGTCGCCTTGAATTCCCCGTCGGGGTCTTCCTCGTTTGCCGCCAAAGCTTTGGTAACCGTGCCGCCGAAATATTTGTTGATCATCGCGATCGTACGGTTGACGAGGTTGCCCAAAACGTTGGCAAGCTCGGTATTGAAACGCTCGGCAACCAGCTCCCAAGTGATCTGTCCGTCGTTATCAAAGGGCATTTCGTGGAGCACGAAATAGCGCACCGCGTCCACGCCGAAAAGGCGTGCCAAATCGTCCGCATAGATCACGTTGCCCTTGGATTTGCTCATCTTGCCGTCGCCCTGCAACAGCCAGGGATGTCCGAATACCTGCTTGGGCAAAGGCTCGCCCAGCGCCATCAGGAAAATGGGCCAGTAAATGGTGTGGAAACGCAAGATATCCTTACCGATAAGGTGCAAATCGGCAGGCCAGTATTTTTTATAATTTTCACCGTGATTGCCGTCCGCGTCATACCCGATACCCGTGATATAGTTGTTCAGCGCGTCCATCCATACGTACACGACGTGCCGATCGTCAAAATCGACGGGAATCCCCCACGAAAACGAGGTACGGGAAACGCAAAGATCCTGCAACCCTTTCAAAAGGAAGTTGTTCATCATCTCGTTTTTGCGGGATACGGGCTGAATAAATTCGGGGTGGGTATTGATATGCTCGATAAGGCGGTCGGCATATTTGCCCATTTTAAAGAAATACGCCTCTTCCTTGGCGGGCTTTACGTCCCTGCCGCAATCGGGGCATTTGCCCTCGACAAGCTGGCTCTCCGTCCAAAAGGATTCGCAGGGGGTACAGTACATACCC
>JAFTQY010000002.1 GCA_017462505.1 Clostridia bacterium | reverse complement strand
TTTTTCGGATCTAAGGCGTCGCGCAAGGCGTCCCCTATCACGTTGATACAAATCACGGCAAGGGATAAAAATAGCGCGGGGAAAAGCCATTGCCACCAATAATTTTGTATCACTACGCTACTGTTGCTACCCGTCAGCATATTTCCCCAAGTGGGACGGGGCTGCTGCACCCCAAAGCCGAGATAGGACAAAGATGACTCCGTCAGCAAACAGCCCGCAAAATCAAGCGTAATGCTGACCAAGATAACCGAAATCACGTTGGGTAATATGTGCCGAAAAGCGATTTTTCCTTCCCGTACCCCCATGGCGCGCGCAGCAGTAACGAACTCTTTTTCGCGCTCGGCAAGAACTTGTCCGCGGACCATACGCGCCAGTCCCGTCCACGACAATGCGCCCAAAATCAGCATGATAATAAAAATACGCATCGTTTCGCTGACGCTGTAATTTTTAATAATCTGCGAAAGGAGCATGGCAAACGGCAAAAACGGAATAGACGAAAAAATCTCAGTAATACGCATCAGCAGCGTGTCTATCGCTCCGCCAAAATACCCCGATATACACCCGACCAAAACGCCGATCATGAGCGAAACGAGTACGGCGACGCTACCGATCGTCAGCGTCATTTTACCGCCGTGTACGATCCGCGCAAACACGTCCCGTCCCTTGCCGTCCGTACCCATCAAATACCCTTTCAACCCCGCCTTTTCCGTCAACCGACCGTTTTTTACCACGTAAGTTTGCAACGAACCCGCAAACACGCGCGCATTTTCCCCCTGCGAGCCAGAGATTTTGCATTGTCCGTAGGCGTTATGTCCCCATGCATACGCATTGCCTTGATTTGTAATTCCTACAAAATGCCGCGTTCCGCCGTCTATCGACGTGAAATATTCCCCTTCCTTTAACGTTGGCAGGACGTCTTCGCCGTTTTCAAACGCTCCTGCAACGACCAAATCGTAATTATCCGTGATTACAGCAATACATTTTCCGTCCGTTGCAATATCTATCCCTTTCCTGCCGACCATGTACCGTTCAAAGTCCGTTTGCCGTCCGTTTTTTAAGCTAACCGCGCCGTAAAAAATTTTCTCTGCACCCGTATAGATACTCCCATCCTTTCTCAGCGCGACCGCGGCGGAATTTGTAAACGCAATCTCTTGCACGTCAGAAAGAGAATGAAAGTTTTCCAAATTACGGACGGCGTTGAGATTGCCCCACGCGTAAGCTCTTCCGTCCGCCGTAACGAGCGCCGTCGCTTGATACCCGCAAATGATAGAAAAAACGTTTTCCGCGTTGATGCCCCCCGACAAATCTTCGTGCATCGGCAAAGAGCCGAGCACGCGCTCCGTCCCGAATTGACCGCAACTGTTATCCCCCCAAGATAGGATCTTGCCCGTCTTGGTGACGGCGGTGATATGGTCCTTTCCCGCTGCCGCCTCTACAACTCCTTCGTCGCGTACCGTGTCGGGGATTTTTTTGACGTTGATCTTCGTCAAGCGGTTTTTCGTGTTCCCCCATACGAACAATTCTCCGCCGCCGCTGATCCCCACCGTGAAATCGGAAAAGCCGTCGATTTTTCTTACGTTTCTCCGTAACGCACGCGGCGGTGAGCAAAGAGAATATCCAGGGGATATATTTTGTTGCAAAGGGTCTGTATAGTTAATATCCAGCGGCAAAAATAACGGCGCGATAAACACGAATAAAAACAGCGTGGCAAGAAAAATCAGAGCGGCTACCGCGCTCTTTTTACGAAAAAAAGCTTGGCGCAGAAGACGAGAAGGGCTTTCGATTTTTTCCGTTTTGACGTCGGAAAGTTCTCGCTTTGAACCGAAAACCCCGCGCTTTATCCAACGAAAAAAACGTTTAAACGCGGACACGGTATGCCCCCAAGCACGTTTTATCACATTCTTTTCCGATTGCATACTTCCCCCTTATTTACTGACGCGGATACGCGGATCGACCAATCCGTATGCCAAATCCACGAGTAGATTCCCCACCAATGCGAGAAAGATGTAAAACATCTGCATCGCCAAAACGATTTCGTTATCATTTGCCGTCAGCGCCTCAAAATACACTTTACCAATCCCGTTGATCCCAAAGATATTTTCGATCATGATCGACCCTGAAAAGATTCCGAGCAACCAACCAATGACCAGCGCGACGATCGGGATCAAGGCGTTTCGCCAAGCATGCGAACGGACCACCCGCCCTTCACGCAAGCCCTTTGCCCGCGCCGTGCGTATACAATCAAGCTTTAACGCGTCGAGCATCGCCGCTCGGACGTACCGCGTCATACCGCCGAGCGAGCAAAACGTCATGACGATCAACGGCAGGGCAAAATGATAAAGTTTATCCAAAAATGCCCGCAACCCCGTATACTCTTTGCCCACCGAACTCATGCCCGACACGGGAAAAATATCCAATTTTACAGCGAACAGCCATATAAATAAAATCGCGGTGATAAAGACGGGCATACTGTACCCTACGATCGTACCGACTTGCACGGTAAGATCCCTTTTGCTGCCCTTTTTCCGCGCGCAAAATATGCCGAGCGGCATAGTAATCGAAAGAGCCGCAAACGCCGCGAAAATATTTAAAAATACGGTGTTTTGCAAAGGCTCTTTAATGACCTGCGCGACGGGTTTTCCGTATGCTACCGACGTGCCGAGATTTCCCTGAAACAGACCGTTAAACGAACCGTCGTAAAAGGATGTCAGCCCCAACCAACGCAAATACCGTGTAAATAGGTTGCCGTCTAAGCCAAGCCGCCGTTGCCAATAGAGATACCGCTCCGCATAAATCAAATTTTTATTAGCGGCAATTTCCTGCATCGCCATATCCGCCGCTTTGTCCGCTGGCAACATGTTATACACCGCGAACACCAAAAAGGAAAGCACCAATAGCACCAATAACAGATACAACGCTCTTTTCAAAATATAATTTGCCATACTCTCTCCTTTTTTCGTTCAACGCAACACGTCCCCTACTCTTTGTATAAAAAATCCGCTTCGTCGCGCAAGAAATTGGTACTGTAATTGTCGTACTTTTCAGGATCGATCGTCCAAGCGAGCGATTGATCGTACGCCGCACCCGTAAAGCCCGTTGCAAAATTAACCGCTCCGTATCTCGCCCGCGTAAACCCGTAGGCGGGCATTTGGCAATATTCGCCGTAAAGCGCTGAGTTCATATTTCCCGACGTATAGGTGAGATATGCACCAATCCTTTCGCCCGCGTTGGGATTGTTTTGCCAAGCCGTGATCAGCTGATCGGTCACGGGGTTGGGTTGCGTCCCCATCCAGTTGATCACCAGGGGCATATAATATTCCCCGTCCACCTTTACCGTTTTATATCGACTGTCCGTGGATGCAAACGTCAAATTGTTGTACGTCTTTTCATAGCCCGACAGTTTTTTATACCGTACGCCCCCTTTCTCTTCGTCGTATGCGCTACCGTCTGCGTTATATATCCAGCCCCCCGCGCGCAATTCTTCTTTCGCCCGCTCGACGCTGTAGGGATATACGTTCAGTTTCAATCGATCCTTAACCGCCAAGTATGCGTCCAAGCCCGCATGATAGGGCGCGTGCACCACGCCGCCGTATCCGCCCGTAAAGGTTTGCGCAAATTCGTCACGGTCAATCGTGTGCATGACAGCGCGGCGGACTTCGGCAAACTGCGTAGGACCAAAATCGCAACGGAACGCAAGCTTTCCGTACCCCGCGCGATCGTAATGGGTTTCTTTGAAACGGACGTTATCGACAACGGAAAGCGCGGCTTTTGTTTCTTCACCGCCCGTCACGCCCGACAAAACGTCCACCCGCCCTTTCGTCAACTGATCAAGCTGTGTTTCGGGAATAATCTTCACGTAGGATATTCGTTCGATTGTAGGCTTGCCTCGATGATCTCCTTTATACAACGAGTTTTTTCGCAAGGTAGCAACACGGGTAGCACCGTCGTAATTTTCTACCACGTACGGACCGCTGTACGGAAACGCCCGTTCGTCCAAATTTGCAAGGTTACGCACGATCGTATCCGCCATGGTATACGCCGTCACACCGTTGCGCTCCACACGGTCGTAAAAACCCCGTTCGATATACGCGCCCTTTCCGTCGTCTTTGATTGTATACGAACCCAAATACAACGCTGTGGGTAGAGGCGAAAAAGCTCCATACGCAATCGCGTAATAGTAATCGGCATATTCCTTTTTTACGGTCACGGAAAAGGTGGTTTCATCAAGCAGCCGCACCCCGATAAAGGGCACGGG
>JAFTQY010000024.1 GCA_017462505.1 Clostridia bacterium | reverse complement strand
CTTTTTGCTCTATCAGGCGGCGTATGCCGAGCTGTATTTTTCGGACAAAATGTTCCCCGATTTTTCGGATAAGGAGCTGGATAAGGCGATTGTGGAATTTTCCCATCGCACCCGCCGATTTGGAAAAACGGACGAACAGATTGCAAAGAAAAAATAACAAACGACGGGGGCAGGTATGCGATGACCGAGGTTTTAGGTGCGTCTTGCCCTTGCGTTTTTAATGGGGTTTTGTCCCGTCTGGGGCAAGACGGACTTTAACGAAAGTTTCCCTTACAAGGAGAAATACTTATGAAAATTCGTTTGATATCGGGCACGATCTATATCGCGATTTTGGTCGCGTTTTTCTGTTTGAAGATCGTCGTGCCCACGGTAAACGGCGTGCCCTACGGCGATTTTTGTTTCGACGTTTTGATCTATGCGTTTGCGCTTATCGGCACGTTTGAAATGCTCCGTGCGGTCAAGGACAAAACCTGCAAGGCAGAACGGGGTATCGTGTACGCGTTTGCAACGGCGGCAATCCCCGCCGTGGCGGTTTGTCAATGGAAATGGGGCAACGGGCTGACGGTGATCGGCGGTTTGGCGTTGGTGCTTGCCGTTACGCTGTTATCTCTGCTTGTCGTCGCGCACGACAAGGTCACCCTCGAAAGCTTGGGACTGTCCTTATTCTCGGCGGTATATCCCACGTTGTTGCTTTGCTTGTTGGTGCTGACCAACCATGCGACGGGCGGGGTTAGACTGGCGAGATTTGCGCTCGATTCCCGCATTATGATCTTGTTTATCTTTGTCGTATCCCCGTGCGCGGATTCGATCGCGTACGTGTTCGGACGGTATATGAAAGGGAAATTCCCCAAGAAAATGGCGCCGAATTTAAGCCCGAACAAGACGGTGATCGGCGGCATCGGCGGGCTTGTCGGCGGTATGCTCGGCGCGGTAGCGTTATATTTTATCTACAATGCATGCGTTGGCTCGTACGATAAAATGGCGATTTTGTTGCCCACGTATATCGGTATCGGGCTGATAGCGGCGGTGGCTACGGCGTTTGGCGATCTGGTGGAAAGCAGTATCAAACGCAAGGTCGGATTGAAGGACATGGGCAGTATCATGCCCGGGCACGGCGGCGTTTTGGACCGTTTGGACGGTACGTTTTTCGCAACCGTAGTGGTATACGTCGCGTTTACCGCCATACACTTGCTCGCGTAAGCGGTTTTTCCAAGGAAGAAATTATGAAAACCATATCCTTGATCGGTTCGACGGGGTCTATCGGGCGGCAGGTCTGCTCGGTCGTGCGCCGTCACCCCGATAAATTCAAAATTCAAAGTATCGTGGCGAACTCGTCCGCGGAGCTGTTTTTGCAGCAGGTAAACGAGTTCCGTCCCGCATACGCCGCCTTGGCGGACGAAAATATCGGTAAACAAATCGCCGATAAAATCCCCGCGGGCGTGCTGTTTCGCTATGGCGAGCGCGCGGCGGAAGAGGCGATCGGCTACGGCAACGTGGCGTTTGTCGCGGCGACGGGCTTTGCGGGGCTGAAATATTCCCTTAAAGCGGCGGAGCTGAAAAAAAATATCGCCCTCGCGAACAAGGAAACCCTCGTTTGCGGCGGCGAGCTGGTCATGCAAAAGATCAAGGCGGCGGGTATCGATCTGATGCCCGTAGACAGCGAACATTCCGCCCTTTGGCAGGCGCTGAATTTCCGTGCGGACGCGCCGTTCCGTAGGCTGATCATCACGGCAAGCGGCGGCCCGTTTTACGCATATACGCCTGAACAGCTTGAAAAAGTAACGGCAAAGGACGCGCTCAAACACCCCACCTGGCAGATGGGCGCAAAGATCACGATCGACAGCGCGACCCTCTTAAACAAGGGCTTTGAGGTGATCGAAGCGAAGTGGCTCTACGACGCGCCCTTGGAAAAGATAGACGCGGTCGTGCAACCCGAAAGCATTATCCATTCCATGGTGGAATTTGACGACGGCGGCATTTTGGCGCAGATGAGCTATCCGACCATGGAGTTGCCCATACAGCTTGCGCTGACCTATCCCGAACGTTTCGATTGCGGATTAAAGCCGCTGGATTTCGTCGCGCTTGGCGCGATACGGTTCTTGCCCTTGGAAAGAAAGCGTTTCCCGTGCTTTGATCTGGCGTTGACGAGCGCGGAGCTGGGGGATAACTATCCCTGCGCGCTCAACGGCGCAGGCGAAGTTGCTGTGCGCGCGTTCTTGGATGGGCGGATAGGATTTACAAAAATCGCGGACACTATTGAGGACGCGCTGAAAAAGACGGAGCGGGCAAAGCCCGACTGCTATCAGGCTCTGCTTGAAACGGACGAACGCGCCCGCGCGTTGGCGAGAGAATATATCAAAGGTTTATAAAGGGGAAAGGTATTGAACGTATCTAATCTTTTGGCAAATTTAGGGGCGTTGCGCTCGTTTGGCGGGGTGGTGCTTGCCATCGTGATTTTGCTTGCCATGATCACGATTCACGAGTTCGGGCATTACGTCGCAGGGAAAATTCTCGGCTTTAAGATCAACGAATTTTCCATCGGGTTCGGACCCGCGCTC
Source organism: Clostridia bacterium (assembly GCA_017462505.1). The sequence goes on along the minus strand of JAFTQY010000024.1, from coordinate 3,012 downwards.
TTTAAAAAACGGAGCAAAAAAACGGGAGAGCTTTTCGCTTTGCGTATTATCCCCTTGGGCGGGTATTGCGCCTTCGACGGCGAGGACGAATTTGAGGACGAACCGCCTAAAAATCCCGACGAAGAACCCTTTGAGGAAATGCAAACGGCGGCGGACGTATCGCAAGCAAGCGAAAAATCGGAAGAAAATTCGGTAGATAAAGACGAGGAATATCCCGAGCCGAAAGGCGCGCGTTTTAACGACCAAGCCCCTTGGAAACGCATTATCGTATTGATCGCGGGGGCGCTGATGAATTATCTTTTGGCGTTGACCTTGATCGTTGTTATGTTTGCGGGCTTTGGTCGCCCTGTGTACATGGTCGAAAAGCAAGAGCCGATCAAGGAGGCTAGCCAAGAGGCGTGGGATATCTATAACAGCGGCTTGCAAACGGGCGATATCATTTTGGAAATCAACGGCAAGGATTTGTATCTGGTCACCGATTACATGTCCGTTCTTGACGGCAAACGAAAGGGGGACGTGGTGGGTGTTTTGGTTGTTCGCGAGGGCAAAAAGCAGGTCGTGGACGTGACTCTTGTAAAAGATTCCAACCCCAAAAACATGTCGGATATCGGCTCTATTTTATATCCGCTTGGTTTGGCGTATCGCGAGGACGTTGCGGGTGAAGACGGGGAAATTGTAAACAAACTGACCTTTGGCGGCGGACTTGTGCCCACGGACGTAAAGAGCGGATTTTTTGGAACGATCGGACATTCTTTCGTGTATTCCTTTAAAATCGGCGGCACGATCTTGCGTTCGCTTGGCGAACTGCTGACGGGGAAACTGGGTATCAATGCGGTCGGCGGTCCTGCCACGACCATAAAGCTCACGTCTGAGGTGGCGGCAAGCGGCTTGCAAAATTTCCTGTCGATCGCGGCGTTTATCGGGGTCAACCTCGCCGTGTTCAACCTGTTGCCCGTGCCCGCGCTGGACGGTTGTAAGGTCATTTTCTGCATTATCGAGTGGATTCGCAAAAAGCCCGTCAACCGCAAGGTAGAGGCGATTATCAATTTCGCAGGGCTGATTTTCCTCTTCGGGTTTGCTATTTTGGTGGATCTGTTGCAATTTATAGGATAGCGACGAAAAAATATAAAAAAGTTTTGCCTGTCAAGTAAAAATGCTTGACAGGTATATTTTTATGGTGTATAATAGGCTACGGAAAACGGGAAAGGGGGCGCGGAAATGAAAGACGATTTGCAATTTTTGCGGCTCTTGGATCTATACTCGCCGCTTTTGACGGCGACGCAGAGGGAAATTTCCGATCTGTATTTTAACTTTGACTTATCCTTAGGGGAGATCGCCGAACAAAAGGGCGTATCCCGTCAAAGCGTTTCCGATTGCTTGCAAAAATGCCGTAAGCAGTTGGAAAAGTACGAAGAAAAGCTCGGTTTTTCGCGTACGGTAGAGGAAATGCAGGCGCAGATCGACGCTCTGAAAAAGGGCGCAAACGTTTAAAAAGAGGACGATATGGCATTATTCGGTGGATTAGCGGAACGCTTAAATCATATATTTTCCAAGCTGACCAAGCGCGGTAAATTGACGGAGCTGGAAATTCGTACGGCGATGCGCGAGGTGCGCGTGGCTTTGCTCGAAGCCGACGTCAATTTGAAAGTCGCAAAGCAGTTTATCGCGGACGTTTCCGAAAAGGCGGTAGGGCAGGAAATTTTAGCCTCGCTCAATCCCGCGCAACAGGTTATCAAGATCGTCAACGAGGAATTGATCGAGCTGATGGGCTCGAAAAACGCAAAGCTGGAAGTATCGCCGAAATTGCCGACCGTGATCATGATGTGCGGTTTGCAGGGCGCGGGTAAAACGACGTTGTGCGGAAAGCTTGCTTTGCACCTTAAAAAACAGGGCAAACGTCCCTTGCTTGTGGCGGGGGATATCTACCGTCCCGCGGCGATCACGCAATTGCAGGTCGTGGGCAAAAACGTGCAGGTAGAGGTCTTTGAAAAGGGAACGCAAAACCCCGTAAAGACGGCGAAACAGGCGATCGAGCACGCGCGTTCGATGAACTACGACACCGTGATCTTGGACACGGCGGGGCGCTTGCAGATCGACGATACGCTGATGCAGGAGCTGGAAAATATCAAAAAGGAAGTGGACGTTACCGAAACGTTGCTCGTCGTTGACGCAATGACGGGGCAAGAGGCGGTAAACGTTGCCGAAACGTTCAATTCCCGTCTGGACGTGACGGGCGTGATCTTGACCAAGCTCGACGGCGACACACGCGGCGGCGCATGTCTTTCGATCAAAGCGGTGACGGGCAAGCCGATCAAATTTATCGGCGTGGGCGAAAAGGCGGCGGATTTAGAGCCGTTCTATCCCGACCGTATGGCGTCGAGAATTTTGGGTATGGGCGACGTTTTGTCCTTGATTGAAAAGGCGCAACAAGCCATTACCGAGGAAGACGCAAAGAAAATGCAGCAAAAAATGCTGGCGAACACCTTTACGCTCACCGATTATCTGGAACAGTTCGCGATGATGAAGAAGATGGGCGGCGCGCAGGCGATGCTTTCGATGCTCCCCGGCGCGGGCAAGCTGAAAGTAAACGAGGGGGACGTGGACGAAAAGCGTATCGAGCGCACGAAAGCGATCATTCTTTCGATGACCAAGCAAGAGCGCGACAATCCCTCGATCATCGACAGCAAAAGAAAACGCCGTATCGCGGCGGGCTCGGGTACGAGCGTGCAAGAGATCAATCAGCTGTTAAAGCAGTTCGAGCAGACGAAAATGCTGATGAAACAGCTCAAAGGCGGCAAGGGCAAATTCAAACTGCCGTTCTAAGCAAAAACAAAGCACAAAGGAAAAGCAAGCGGCGAAAGCCGATTGAAATAAAAAAGACAAAAAATTTTAAGATACTTTGGAGGTATTTATCATGGTAAAAATGAGACTTTTGAGAATGGGCGACAAGAAGAACCCTATCTACCGTATCGTAGTTGTTGACAGCAGAAAGGCTGCAACGGGCGAATACAT
>JAFTQY010000023.1 GCA_017462505.1 Clostridia bacterium | reverse complement strand
GCTCACCCCCCATCCCGACAGCGATCACATGCAAAGTTGCGTGGTGGATTGCGGGGAAGAATACGGCAGAGAATTGCAAATCGTTACAGGCGCGCCCAACGTATACGTGGGCATGAAAACGCCCTGCGCGCTGGATAATTCGACGGTGGTAGAAAGCAACCCTGCTATGCTCGAAAAGAACCCCGACGGGATCAAAAAGATCAAAAAGGGAAAACTGCGCGGCGTAGAATCCTTCGGTATGCTTTGCTCGGGCGAGGAGCTGGGCATCAACGACGATTTCTATCCCGGCGCGGAAGTGAACGGTTTGCTTGACCTTGCAAAAGACGCGCCCGTGGGCGAGGATATTAAGAAAATTGTCGGCTTGGACGACTGGATTTTCGATATTTCCGTCACGGCGAACCGTCCCGATTGTCAATGTATTTTGGGTATTGCGCGCGAAGTGGCGGCGGTGTTGAATAAGCCGTTCAAAGCGCCCGACTTTTCCTACACAGCCCATAAGACGAACGCCGCGCCCGTTACGGTGGAGGTGGCTGCGCCTGACCTTTGCCCCCGCTACGTAGGGCATTACGTGGAAAACGTTACGGGCGGGGTTTCGCCCGCTTGGATGCGCAAACGCTTGGCGCTGTCGGGTATCCGCTCGATCTCGCCTATCGTCGATATCACGAACTTTGGATTGCTCGAAATGGGACAACCCATGCACGCGTTCGACGCGGACGATATCGGGGACAGAAAGATTATCGTGCGCCGCGCGACAGACGGCGAAAAGATCGTCACCCTCGACGAAAAGGAATTTACGCTGACGACGGATAACCTTGTCATTTGCGACGGCAAAAAGCCCGTGGCATTGGCTGGTATCATGGGCGGCTTGAACAGCGAAATTAAGGATACGACCAAAAACGTGTTCTTTGAATCGGCAAAATTTGCGCGCGACAACGTCAGAAAAACGTCGCGTGCCCTCGGTCAATCGTCCGACTCTTCGTCCCGCTTTGAAAAGGGCGTGGACGCGTACACCAACGCGCTTGGCATGGACAGAGCGTTGCACCTCATTGAAGAGCTCGGTTGCGGCGTGGTGACGGACAAGCGCGAGGACATATGCGCGGTGTCGCTTGCGCCCCGTAAAATGACGGCATACGTGTCGAAAATAAACGCACTTCTCGGTATCGAAGTGCCGAACGGCGAGATCCTTTCGATCTTGACGAGATTGAATTTTAAACCCGAAATCGACGGCGACGTATTGACGGTGGAGATCCCCGGGTATCGCGACGACGTGGACGGGTATCCCGACTTGGCCGAAGAAATTATCCGTATGTACGGGTACGAGCATATCGTGCCGACCTTCCTCGACTGTGCGAAAGTAACGGGCGGCGGGTTGACCGACGAACAGAAAAAGGAATTGCATTTAAAGAACGTTTTGCGCACGCAAGGGTTCTTGGAGGCGTACAACTATTCGTTCTATTCGCCCAAGGATTTGGATTTGATGAAAGTGCCTGCGGACGGGGCGGAAAGAAACGCCGTGCGTATTCTTAACCCGATCAGCGAGGAACTGTCGATCATGCGCACTTTCCTTGCGCCGTCAATGCTTAGCAACGCCGTGCGGAATATCCGCCGCGGCAACGACGAGGGCAGAGAATTTGAAATCGCCAACGTATACGTGCCCCGCAATACGGCGGAAAGCGAACAGCCTGAAGAACGCAAGCATATCGTTTTGAGTATCTGGGGCGGCAAAAACGATTTCTTTGATATGAAGGGCGCGGTGGAGCGTATCGCGGAGGTTTTCCACCTTTCGTTTACGTATGAAAGAGCGGAAAAATCTTACCTGCACCCCGGCGTTTCGGCAAACGTGATTTTGGACGGCGAAACGGTCGGTTGTCTTGGTGAACTCGACCCGTCTATCGCCCTTTCGCTCGGTTTGGATAAAAAAGTATACCTTGGCGAGCTGGATATCGCGGCGATCGCGGACAAGCTGGACGACGGCGTACGGTATACGAATTTGCCGAAATTCCCCGCGGTAAAACGCGACCTCGCCTTGATCGCGGACGAAAAATTGACCTGCGCGGAGATCGAGGACGTGTTGATGCATTCCTGCAAATACGTGACGGCGGCAAAGCTCTTCGACGTATACCGCGGCGGTCAAGTGCCCGCAGGTAAAAAGAGTATGGCGTTTACCTTGACGTTTACACCTGACAATAACGTGGAAAAGGCGTTCACGCCCGAAACGTTGGACGGGTACGTGAAGAAAATTCTCGGTAATTTGAAATTTAAGCTGGGTATCGAGCTTCGATAAAAAATTCAGGCGGCGTTTTCCGTGAAAAGAGAGAGCAAAATTACACAATTCGGATTTTTCAACGTGTACAAACCGTCGGGGATCGTATCCTCGGCGGTCGTCAACAAGCTGAAATGGCTGACGGGCGTACCCTGCGGACACATGGGCACGCTCGATCCTTTGGCGAGCGGTGTTTTGCCCGTTGGCGTGGGCAACGCCGCGCGGCTGTTCGATTATTTTCTGGAAAAGGAAAAAGAGTATATCGCAGAGTTTACCTTTGGGGTGGATTCGGACACGCTCGACTCGACGGGAGTATTAAACGTGGGGGGGCGTATCCCTGCCGAAGAGGAAATTGCAGGCGTTTTGCCTACCTTTTTCGGGGACATTATGCAAGTGCCGCCCAAGTACAGCGCGAAAAACGTCAACGGAAAACGCGGGTATGAGCTTGCACGCGCAGGCGTGGAGTTTGAGCTTGCGGCAAAAAAAGTGCATATCTACGGCATGGAGCTTTTGGGTAAAAGCGAGGATAAAGCGGACACGTACCGCGTCAAAATCCGCTGCGGCGGGGGGACGTATATTCGTTCGCTCGGTCGGGATATCGCGGCGGCGCTGGGCACGAAAGCGGTAATGAGTTCTCTTTTGCGCACGCAAAGCGGGTGCTTTACTTTGGAAAAATCGATACCGTTTTGCCTTTTAGAAAAAGACCCGTCCGTGGAAGAGTTGGAAAAATATTTGATCCCGACGGAAAGCGTATTGCCCTTTGAAAGCTTGCTATTGACGGAAAAACAAGCGGAAAGGCTGTATAACGGGCAATGTATCGGGGTAGAAAAAGCGGACGGCTTGTACAAAATATATAAAGACGGCAGTTTTTACGGGATTGCCGAGGTAGTAAACGGACTGGCAAAGGCAAAGACGAAATTATGTTAAAGACGGTTTGGCTGACGGACAAAAGAGATAGCGCGCAGGGAGCGGCGATGCTGCTTGGCGGCTTTGACGGGTTGCATTTGGGACACCGTCAACTGCTTTCGCGCGCCAAAGAAAGCGGACTGCCCGTCGGTATCATGACCATCGTCGGCGCAAAGGGGCAAAAAAATCTGTTTACCTTTGCGGAACGGGAGCAGATTTTTAAGACCAGCGGCGCGGATTTTGTATTTGAATTGCCCTTTGCGGAAATCAAAGACCTGTCCGCGGACGATTTTATACGGCTTTTGCAGACGGGATTTTCCCCGCGCGTATTCGTATGCGGCGAGGATTTTCGCTTTGGCGCGGGCGCAAAAGGTGACGCCGAAACGTTGAAAGCTATGGACACGGTACGCGTTGAAGTGCTCCCGCTCGTCGAAATCGGCGGCGAAAAGGTGAGTAGTGGCACGGTGAAAAAACATCTTGAAAAGGGCGACGTGGCAACGGCAAACGCCTTGCTTGGCGAAGAATTTTTTCTGCTTGGCGAAGTTATCAAGGACAGACAGGTGGGCAGAACGCTCGGCTTTCCGACGGCGAATATTCTGTATCCCGGCGCAAAATTCCCGCTCAAAACGGGCGTGTATGAAACGAAAATTCGCGTTGGAAACGACACGTATCGGGGGATAACCAACTACGGCGCGCGTCCGACCTTTGACAACGACGTCGTTTTAACCGAAACGTATTTGGACGGGTTTAGCGGCGATTTATACGGAAAAACCTTAAAAATCGATTTCGTGCGATACCTGCGCGATATCCAAAAATTTGACAGCGCGGACGAGCTGAAAAAACAGCTTACACAAGACATAGGGAGAGTGAGAAACCATGATTAAATTCGGGCCGAGCGGCAACAGCGAAAGCTTTTACGAGGCGGGATATTCGCATACGGAAGAGGCGGCGGCGTTTGTAAAAGAACGGGGATTGGACTGCTTTGAGTATTCGTTCGGGCGTGGCGTACGTATGACGGAGGATAAGGCGATATCCATCGGCGAGGCGTTCCAAAACGCGGGCGTGGAAATTTCCGCGCACGCGCCGTACTTTATCAATTTTGCCAATCCCGACGACGAAATGGCGGCAAAATCCTACGGCTACGTGCTCGACACCGCAAAGGCGTTAAAGCTGATGGGCGGGAAACGGGTGGTGTTTCACCCTGCCGCGCAGGGCAAAGCCAGCCGCGAAGAGGCGGTTGTACTCACGGTCGAACGGCTGAAAATTCTGCGCGATTATATTTATCTCAACGACATGCAGGACATGATTTTCTGTCCTGAAACCATGGGCAAGCTTGCCCAGATCGGTACGGTGGAAGAGATCGTCCGTTTTTGTCAGGTCGATCCCGTGTATACCCCTTGCGTGGATTTCGGGCATATCAACGCGCGGGAGCGCGGTTCGCTTAACACCGTTGCGGATTACCAAAGCCGTCTGCAATACATGATCGACGAGCTGGGTTATGACCGCATGAAACATTTCCACGTGCATTTTTCCAAAATCATGTACGGCGCGAAAGGCGAGATCAAGCACCTCACCTTTGAGGACGAGATCTACGGACCGAACTTCGAGCCGCTCGCGGCGGCGTTAAAAGCGCTGAAATTAGAGCCGTATATCGTCAGCGAAAGCGCGGGGAAACAGGCCGAAGAGGCGGAAATCATGAAAAAAATCTACTTTGGCGCATAAAAAAGCATAAAAATACGAACGATTTATCGCCGTATACTTGACGAACGGCATTTTATTTGCTAAAATATATAATAAGAGGTAGAATATGGTTTGTACGAACGGGAAAAAGATATTGCAGTTATCCGATTGTCAAGCGGTGTATACTTCTTGCTTGTATCAGCTGCGGTATATCACGGGGATAGAACCCGAAAACGGTTGCGCGATCGTCGATAAGGACGGCGTGACCTTGTATACCGACATGCGGTATATGGAGGCGGCGGAAAAGCTCCTTGCGGGGACGGACGTAAAGCCCGTGCTCTATAACCAAGGCGAGCTGTTGAAACGCCTTGCCGCGTATGAAAGCGTGGGCATTTCTTTTGATCAAACGACGCATTCGGAATATCTCGCTTTGGAAAAGGCGGGGGTAAAAATGAAAAATATCGACGGCGCGTACGAACAGGCTATGTCGGTGAAAAACGAGTGGGAGCTAAACAATATCGCAAAGGCTTGCCAAATCGCAGAGGACGCCTTTAACGCGCTGTTGCCCGAGATCAAAGAGGGCATGACGGAAACGGAAGTGGCGGCTCTGCTCGAATATAAAATGCGTGCGTTCGGCGCGCAGGGGCTGTCGTTTGAAACGATCGTCGCGTTCGGTGCGCATGCGGCTGTGCCCCACCATGAAACGGGCTTGGCAAAGCTTAAATTCGGCGACGAAATTTTGATTGACTTTGGTTGTAAGGTCAACGGATACTGTTCGGATATCACGCGGACGTTTTTATTTGGCGACGACGGAAAACACGAAGGGTTCAAAAAAGCGTACGCGCACGTTTTGGCGGCGCATAACCTGGCGCAGGAAAAAATTACGTCGGGCATGACGGGCAAGCAGGCGGACGCGATCGCGCGCGATTATTTGAAAGAAAACGGCTATGGCGAGCTGTTTACCCATTCGCTTGGACACGGTATCGGGTTAAACGTCCACGAAAAGCCGTCAATCAGCCCCAAGGGCGAGCAGATACTTTGCGATGGCATGGTGTTCTCGGACGAGCCGGGCGTGTACAAAGCGGGCGAATACGGCATACGTATCGAAGATACGGTGACTCTTGAAAACGGAAAAATTAAGAGCTTTATGGGCAAGACCCAAAAAGATCTTTTGATTGTATAAAAAAATAATATAAGCATATAAGGAGAAAAATTATGGCACAGATTTTGGCAGGCGATATTCGTAAAGGCGTAACTTTCGAGTACAAGAGCGGCGTTTATACCGTTACCGAATTCCAGCACGTAAAACCCGGTAAGGGCGCGGCGTTCGTTAGATGTACGTTGAAAAACGTAGTAACGGGTCAGGTATTGTCGAACGAAACGTTCAACCCTACCACGAAACTCGAAACGGCGCAGGTAGAAACGAAGAAGATGACCTATTCCTACTTCGACGGCGAATTCTACGTATTCGTAGACGAGGAATGGAACCAGGAAAACCTTACCTTCGATCAGGTAGAGGACGCGCTTAAATATATCAAGGAAAACGATATGGTCACCGTGAAATTCCTTTACGGCAAGGCGTTCTCGGTTGAACCCGAAAACTTTGTTGAACTTAAAGTTATCGAGGCAGAACCCGGCGTTAAGGGCAACACGGCTACCAACGTTATGAAGAACGCAAAGGTGGAAACGGGCGCTACGATCCAAGTTCCCATGTTCGTAGAAGAGGGCGAAACGATCCGTATCGATACCAGAACGGGCGAATACATGAGCCGCGTTTAATCGATTTTTGATCGACGAGATTTTGGCGAAAATTTAAAAATACTTGCAGCAGGATTATTACGTCCTGCTGTTTGTTTATGGAGCGAAAAAGATGAAAGCAGTCGTACAAATAGTAAAGAAAACGACCCTGTCCGTGGACGGGGAATTGATTTCGGAGATCCCGTTTGGGCTCACGGTGTTTTTGGGTGTGAAGAAGGGAGATACCGAAAAAGAGGGGGCGTATATCGCGAAGAAGATCGCGGGGTTGCGTATTTTTGAGGACGAAAACGGCAAGATGAATTTGTCGGTAAAAGACGTCGGCGGCGAGGTATTGCTCGTGTCGCAGTTTACCTTGTACGGCGACGCGTCGCACGGGAACAGACCCAGCTTTACCTTGGCGGCGCGCCCCGAAACGGCTCAGCCGCTGTACGAATACGTGGCAAAAGAGCTGGCGACCTACGGCGTAACGGTGAAAAAGGGCGTGTTTGGCGCGGATATGAAAATAGAACAGTTTAACGACGGTCCCGTAACCATTTTGTTGGAAATATAATTTGATGGCATTGAAGATATTCATTTAACCACAGAGAAATTATATATTATATAATTAGAAAAAACCTATATTATGTAATCAGAGAAACATATATTTGGAATCAGAGAAATCGCATATTATGTAATCAAAGAAATCGCATATTATGGAATCAAAGAAATCGCATATTATGGAATCAGAGAAAACAGATATTATGGAATTGAAGATATTCATTTGAACAATTGTTCAAATGTTCAAATGAGAGGAAACAGCGATTAAGGATTTTAACAAATCAAGGGTAACTTTTTTATATAAGCAAGCTGGTTTTAGTGTCGTTTTTTTTGGGACTTGACAACGCGGTAATGTTGTGGTAGAATACAGTTACGACGCATGGGGAAGAAATGCCTGTAGCGGATATCAATGTGAAACCTTGGGCGCGTTAAATCCGTTTAGATACCGTGGATATTATTATGACACGGAAACGGGCTTGTATTATCTGAAGACGAGGTACTATGATCCTACGCTTGGCAGATTTATGACGATTGACGGTATCGAATATCTTGACCCGGAAACCATTAACGGCCTTAACCTGTACGCGTATTGCAACAACAACCCTGTAATGTATGTCGACCCTAATGGGAACAAATGGTGGAATCCCGCTAGTTGGAATTGGGGAAAAATAGGACGTTTTATTGGCGGTGTAGCATTAGCTGTGGTTGGTGCCGCTATTACAATTGCTTCAATTCCAATTGCATTGGTTGTGCCGGGAGGTGGTTTTATTATGCAGGCGGGATTTTCAATAGGGATGTATGGTGGCTTTATGGTTGGGTCTGTTTTTGACCCTGCGATAAAAGCTGATATGGATGTGATTGGGTGGAATCCATTTAATAATAATGAAACATTAGTTTTGAATTCAAGCAAGGTTTCGTTTTATAAAGGAATGCCAACACTTTGGACCAATCAAAGCAATGGTCGCCCTGGGAGCTTTATGGGAATATGGCTAGCAGGAAATCCTGATGAAGATACGATTAGGCACGAATGGGGACATGGAGTTCAACAGGGCTTTTTAGGACCAGCAAAATATCTTGCATATGTTATGTTGCCTTCGTGGAAAGAATGGAGTAGTAGACCATATTATGATAGACCATGGGAAATTACCGCTGACATATTTGGGGGCGTTTCAAGAAATCAACATCAAAGGATAAGTCGAGGTTGGAATTATATGTTGACTGCATTGTTCTTTGGTCCCGTTTCATATTTCTTTTTGATTGGTGAATATCAATAAATAAGGGGATTTTGATGAAAAAGATAATTTGTGTGTTGCTATTATTGTTTTGTGCTACTTTTTTTTGTGCGTGCCTTCCTGCTACCAAGAGGGTTCAAGATCGAGCGCGACGAAATATGTATAGATACTATTCAAATGACGCTAATTATTATTGGTGTGTTGGTGTGGTACAAGAGAAAAATGGCGACTTATTATCAATTCAATACGGAAACACCATCGGTGAGTTAAGATGGGCAGAGCGTTTTTGGGATTACTCTAGCGAAGGAGAAGATTTATCGTCATATTTCGAAATAGGTGATACGATTGAGTTTTGTATGTCGGCAGGATATGACAAAGGTATGTACTCTCCGTTGGTTGCTGTAAAAAAAGATAATGTAATTTTGTTAGAGTTTGAAGAAGGTAAAAGCAATCTATTATATTGGGTTGAAAATGTCTATCAACGATAAGGAAAAAGTTGGGATGAAAGGTTAATTTGTATAAAAGGTCGCAGGAGAAATCTTGCGACCTTTTGCTCGCAAAAACGCGCAAGGAAATTTGTTCAAACGCCTAAGGGTGGTGCGGGCTTTGTGTCGTGATTTTGGTAAAATTAGATAATCTTTTTATACTGCGCTGATGGGATACCGTCGGCGTGGTATTTTTAATATATGCCTTAAAACTTGATTGATTTGAATACGTGCCGCACCTAATTGCTTTTTAGATCGCGCGTTTGGGTGATTCTACTGTGGGTAGACCGCCACTCTACTGTGGGTAGAGTGACGGTTTTGCGGGGTAGAGGGCGGTTTTTGCGAATAGAGCGGAAAGGCAAATAAAAAGGTTGTAATTTGGAAAAAAATGAGATAAAATGAAAATGTAAACCGACGGAGAGCGGTTCGCAAACAATAACGGCTTGTCATATTCGCGGTGTCAACAACGCCTACCACGGAACAACAACACCGATAGCGCGCGTTGAAAAATGTAACGTTGGCGGATAACGCCTTGGATAAAGACAAACCGACAGACAGGGTATTCCGTGAACATAAACAGGGTATGCCTTAAAAATAAAGAAGAATTGTATTCGACATAAAGAATACTGTCGATTATCATAAAAATTCGATAAAACGGAGGTAAAGAAACATGGAACAAACGCAAATCAAACCCAAAAGACTTGGTTGGAACGAGGCGGACGTGGATATGTGCACGCCTGCAAAGGCGGACAGAGGCGCGTCGAAAGCGGCGGAAAACAAATCGGGCGTGAAGAAAGAAAAGAAAGGGATCATTCCCATTTTCTTTGCGACCGACGACAATTATTTACCCTTCCTTTCCATCACGCTCGAATCCCTTTGGGAAAATTCCTCGCGGGAATACGATTACGAAATGTACGTTTTACACTCGGGTATTCGCGAAGATTATCAGGAAAAAATCCTGCGTTACAACGAAAAAGAGGGCTTGCATATCTCGTTCGTGGACGTTACCGAGCGTTTGAAAACCATTCTTGACAAGCTGCACATGCGCGATTATTACACCGCGACCACCTATTTCCGCGTGTTTATCGCAGGCATGTTCCCGCAGTATGACAAGGCTCTGTATCTCGAGTGCGATACCGTTATTTTGGGGGACATCAGCGAGCTGTATAACTATGATTTGGGCAATAACCTGCTCGGCGGCGCGCCCTGCGAGGGGGTAAACAGCTTTGACGTGTATAAGCGCTACGTTAGTCAGGTGGACGGGCTCAACCCCGATTATTTCTTCAACGCGGGCGTGATCTTGATGAATTTGAAGGCTTTCCGCGAAGAGGGGTTCTACGAACAGTTTGCCGATCTTTTGACGAAATACAAATTCGAGGTTATCCAAGACGAGGATTATCTCAACGTGATTTGTCAGGACAGAGTTTTGCGCCTGCCCCGCGCTTGGAACAAAGCTCCCGTAGGTCCTGATAAGCTCTCCCGCGAAGATTTGCGCATCGTGCATTATTTGATGACGTGGAAGCCTTGGCATTACGACGATATCCCTTATCAAGAATATTTCTGGGAATACGCCGTGCGGACGGAATTTTACGACCATATCAAGGGCTTGAAAGACGCGTTCGACATGCAGGGCATGGAAAACGACAAGCTGGTGGAAAAGAACTTAAAGGCGCTCGCCGCGAGGGAGATCGCCCGCCCGGACGGATATTTTAAGGTGTACGGAAAGCTGTTCGGAAACGTATAAAAACAGAAAAAATGGCGAGGGACGTGTCGAAAATAACGCCGTTTTACTCGCTGTAAACAACATATAAAAACCGCTCGTATTTACTACGGGCGGTCAAGTTACGTTATGGAAAGATACAAAACAAAGGAGTAAGATATGGACGAAACGAAAATCGCCCCCGACCGTTTGGAGGTGCTGGCGAAGATCAAGCAATACGAAAGGGAGGGGCGTTTTGACGAGGACGTAGAAAACGATCCCGAAGCCCCCGAGCTCACCCCCGACAAGGTCGATTATCTGTGCAAAAAGCTGTCGAGCAAGATCAGCAGAAAAATTGCAAATTTCTGTGCCGATCATTACTTTTTAAAGTTGATAAAAAAGGATATTTTGGTAATAGACGGGGTGACGGGTACGGAATATTTGGAAGAGGGGCTGAAAAAGGGCGCGATCATCACGTGCAACCATTTCCACGCGTTCGATAACTACGTCGTGTTCCATTGTATCCGCAAATATTTGCCGAAGAAATACCTCTATAAAATTATCCGTGAGGGAAATTACACGAATTTCCCCGGTTTATACGGCTATTTTTTCCGTCATTGCAATACCCTGCCGCTGTCGAGCAACCGCCGCACCATGATCAATTTCATGTCCGCGACGAATACGCTGCTTAAAAGCGGCGAGGCGATTTTGATTTATCCCGAGCAGGGCATGTGGTGGAATTACCGCAAGCCCCGTCCGTTTAAGGCGGGTGGTTTTAAAATGGCTTACCGCGCGGACGTTCCCGTATTGCCGATGTTTATCACCATGACCGACGACGAGCGTTTGGGCGGGGACGGGTATCCCATTCAGCGTTTTACCCTGCATATTATGCCGCCGATCTATCCCGACAAAACGCTTGGCGAAAAGGTGGGCGCGGAAAAGATGAAGGACGAGGCGTACGCTCTTTGCAAGGCAAAATACGAGGAAGTGTACGGGATTCCGCTCGTATATGGCGAGCTTGACGACAACAATACAAACGAAGAAGTGGAAATAAAGGAGAATAAAGAAGAATGATATTGTATTTATCGATTATAACGGTATGCGTATTGATCATATCCGCGTCGCTGTTTTTTATCTTTTCGACGAACTTTTTCTATATCCTGGGATTTACGGCGCTGGCGGCGGTTTTGGTGATCGTGGTAGACGCTTTGGTGGCGACCGTGTGCCGATTGATGCCCGAAAAGTTCGCAAATCACGAAAGCAAGGCATACACCGTTTCCGCTAAGGAAAAGAGTTTTTACGAAAAGCTGAAAATCAGAAAATGGAAGGACAAAGTGCCTGAAATCGGGCATTTTACGGGGTTTAGAAAGAACAAGATCGCCGACCCCAAGAGCGTGGAATACCTCGATCGCTTTCTTTTAGAGGCATGCTATGGCGAGCTGGGGCATTTTTGTATCTTGTTTATCGGATTTACGATTTTATTGCTTGGCTTTATCCCGTTTTTCCCCACTATGAGCCTTTGGCTGGCTATCTCGATCCCCGTATCGATCGTGAATATCTTTTTAAACGTGCCGTCGCTGTTTATTTTGCGCTATAATTCCTACAAATTAGAAATTTTGCGCAAGAGCAATTTGAAGAAACAGCAAAGAGCCAAGGCGAAAGAGGAGCAGGAAAAGATATTGCGCCCCGAAAGCGCGGCGGGCGCTCTTTTGGAGGTTGCGGTTGCCGACGCGGCAAAGCAAGGCGCGTAAAAGGTCGATTTTTGTCGTTCATCGCGACACGTGTGGCAGGTTTTGCCTAATTTTGTAAAAAAAGATTGAAAAAAGTAAAGCAAAAAAAGTCGCTGTGGTTACCCCACAGCGACTTTTTTTTTGTATTTATTCTAATTCTTGCGGTAAATTGTTAAATTCGTCGGTGTTAAAAAAATCGATCAAAGAGATATCCATACCGTCGCACAGCATTTTAAGTGTAGCGATACCGGGGTTTTGACTTTTTCCGTATAAAATATTTTTTATAGTGGATGGTGCGACCCCCGAATTGATCGCTAATTTATGAATGGACAGCTTGTTTTCGTAGAGTAATTCAAATATTCTGTTTTTTACCGCGTCGTAAACTTTCATCTTGCACCAAATATTTTTTTAACTTTTTTAATAATTATACAAATTTTTAATTGACAAAGTGGGCTATATATGATACAATATAGTTTATATATAGCCCAAGCGGCTTAAAACAAAGGAGAAATTTGTATGGTTGGTGGAGTAGTTTTAATATTGGCACCGTTGGTTCTTTTATTAGGGTTCATAATTTATGGCATTAGTAAAATCAAAATGCACTACGGTGCGTGTAAATGTAAATCATGTAAAACAGAATTATCGTTTAATGACGTTCGAGTGAAGGTAAGTGATTTGCATTGGAAAGTGGAAACGGGGAGTGAACGTCGCTACGTGCGCTATTATTGTTACATTTATTTTAGTATAGTTTGTCCTAAGTGTGGTAAGAGCAAGGATTTTATGAAAGAATATACTCTGTACAATAGCGATTGTACGTATTCGCAAACGCTTGGAGATATATACGATTCAGTTGTCAATAAGGTGAAACGTACTTTGCCTAAGGTGCTTTTTGAAAATCAAGAACCAGACATAATTGGTATTAAAAACCTGATGACGCAACTTGAAAAAGAACTCTGTTAAAATAATATTTGATTTTTATAATACTTGACAACCGTCTATCTCAATAAAGGATAGGCGGTTGTATTTTGTTTTAGGAATTTTCTTTTTTTCACGATTTTATAAAAAATTAAAAAAAATTTCGCTAAAAAAAAGGAAATGGAAAAGTTTTGTCGAATATATTATTATAATAATATATTTTTGGGTATAAATGATAAGGGGATTGCCGCGAGCGTTTGCGCGCTCTCGCAATGACAAAACAGCCATAAATAATAACGATAAAACAAAGGGGGAAAACGCTATGAACGAACAGAACGAAAAAGAATATTCTTGCGTAAGAGAGCGCGTTTGCGCACAGGAAGAATTGTTTTTGTCGCCGTATGCAAAGCGTTCTGCGGACACGCTGGGAAGAGCCCGCGAAGAAACGCGTTGCGGTTTCCGTACCGATTTTCAGCGCGATAGAGACCGTATCATTTACAGTAACTCGTTCAAGCGCTTGAAAAACAAAACGCAGGTCTTTTTCGCCCCCGAGGGGGATCATTACATTACCCGCTTGACGCACACGCTCGACGTGTCGCAGATCGCCCGTTCTATCGCCCGTTCTCTGTCTTTAAACGAGGACTTGGCGGAGGCGATCGCGCTCGGTCACGATCTGGGGCATACCCCCTTTGGGCACGTGGGCGAAAGGGTGCTGGCAAAGCTTTCCTTGCGCGGGTTTTTACACAACGAACAATCTCTGCGCGTGGTGGACGTGATCGAAAAGAACGGTAGGGGCTTGAACCTTACGCAGGAGGTCCGCGACGGTATTCTCAACCACAAGAGCTCGGGCAAGCCGTCTACGCTGGAAGGGGAGGCGGTATCCCTTGCCGACCGTATCGCGTACATCAATCACGATATCGAGGACGCGATCAGGGCGGGGATTTTAAAGGCGGAGGATCTGCCCAAGGACGCGGTAGCGCTCCTTGGCAACGCGACGAAAACGCGTATCAATACGGCGATTGCGGACATTTACAAAACCTCGCTGGGCAAGCCGTACGTCAAAATGTCGGACGAGATCATGCAGGCGACCAACCGTCTGCGCTCGTTTATGTTTGAAAGGGTGTACGAGCTCGCCAACAAATCGATACAGGAACGCTCGGAACGTATGCTCACGCAGTTGTTTGAATATTTCATGGCGCACGCAGACAAACTGCCGCAGCCGTATTTACAGCTTTTAGACCGCGACGAAAAGGAAACCGTGGTTTGCGACTATTTATCGGGCATGACCGATCGGTACGCGATCAGCGTATTCGAGAGCTTGTTTATTCCCGCAACGTTTTCGATAGGAGGTGTGACGTGAGTAACGCAAAAGGATTAGACGCCGAATTTATGCGAATGCTAAAACAGAAAAACGATATCGTCGAAGTGTTACGTAGCTACGTCGCGCTCGATCGAAAGGGCGGAAATTACTGGGCGTGCTGTCCGTTCCATCACGAAAAAACGCCGTCGTTTGCCGTCAACGAGGGGGAACAGTTTTACCACTGTTTCGGTTGCGGCGTATCGGGCGACGTGGTGCGCTTTGTGCAGGAGATCGAAAGCACGGATTTTATCGGTGCGGTACGTATCCTTGCCGCGCGGGCGAAAATGACCGTGCCCGAGGGGGATTACGACACCGAAGAGGCGGCGAAAAAACGCAAAAAGCGTGACGTTCTGGTAAAAATCTTGCGGGACACGGCGCGGTTCTATCTGAACAATTTGTACAGCGGCGACGAGCGCGCGGATAAATATTTGCAATATATCGCAGGGCGCGGGCTGTCCCCGACGACGGTGAAAAAGTTCGGGCTGGGCGCGTCGCTCGATTACAATTCCTTGCCCGAGTATCTGTTTAAAAAGGGCTATCACCGCGAGGATCTGTTGGATAGCGGCGTGATCTCCGCCAACGAAAAGGGGCGGTTGTACGACGCGCAGGGGGAACGCTTGGTTTTCCCGATTATCAACGCCTTTGACGAGGTGGTGGCGTTCAGCGGCAGAAAACTGGAAAAGGTAAAATTCGGCAAATACAAAAATACGTCGGGTACAATGCTCTACGACAAGAGCAAGACCTTGTACAACGTCAATCTTTTAAAAAAGCTCAAACGGGAAAAGCCGATCGAAGAGGTAATCTTCGTCGAGGGGCAAATGGACGCGATCACCCTCTATCAGGCGGGCTTTACAAACGTCGTTGCCACCATGGGTACGGCGCTTACCAAGGATCAGGCGCGGCTGGCGAAAAGATACACTGATAAGATCCTGATCAGCTACGACGGGGATTTTGCAGGGCAAAAGGCGGACGTGCGTAGCTTGGATATCCTAAAAGAGGCGGGCTTGGACGTGCGCGTAGTGCCCATTCCCGACGGGAAAGACCCCGACGAGGTCGTACGCCAAAGCGCCGAGGCATACCAAAAATGTCTGGACGAGGCAATGCCCGTTATCGATTACCGTCTGCACGCCTTAGAGCGGAATTACGATTTGAGCCGTACAGAGGACAAGCGTAAATACGTGGCGGCGGCGCTCAAAATCGTCAAAGAGGCGGAGAGCGAAAGCGTGCGTGAAGAGCTTTTGAAAAAGCTCCGCGACAAAACGGGTATCACCTATCACGCGTTGGAGCGGGATCTGCAAAACGTAAAGACCGAGCCTGCGCAAGCGGAGGACGTGCCCTTGCAGGAAAAGATTTCCGAGGTGGCGTCGGGGTCGGATAAAAAGCAAAAGGCGTTACGGTTTATTTTGGCGGCAAAGCTGTTCTCTGCGCCGTACGCAAAAGGGTTGACCGTAACCGAGCTGCCCCTACACGACGAAACGCATATCGTGATCGCGAATTATATCGCCGAGTGCGAAAAGAAAGGGGAACGGGTGCGGCCGAGCGAGCTGTTTGAGCTTTTGGACGAGAACTGTCCCGAATTTAACGCGATTCTCGATTTGAATTACGGGGACAAACTTTCGGGCGAGGTAGCCGAGCGGTTTTTCACCGACAGCGTAAAGACCTTGCGTTTGGAGGCGGTGGAAGAGGAAGTGGCGAAATGCAACGCGGAATACGCGAAAGCCACCGAGGAGAGCGACCGCAGAGAGATCGCGAAAAAGCTGGGCGAGCTGATACAAAAACGCAACCGCATTAAAAAGAGTTAAAAAATAGAACAGCCGAGCAAAAACGGCAAAAAACATGAAAAATAAAACAAAAGTATTTCGGTATAAACGGAGGATAAAAAGATGAACGTATCCGAGCAAAAATTGAACGAGCTGGTCGAGGGCATTATCAAGGATTACGGCAAAAAAGGCTGTATTTCCAACAACGCGTTTTGCGATATCATGGAAAAATACGACATGGACGCAGAACAGATGGATTCGGTTTCCAAGGCGCTTAGCGACGCGGGCATTCAGCTCGTTGACGAAGAACAGAGGGATAGAGAGCTGTTTGAACAGGCGCTTTCCGATATCGGTTTGGACGACCCTGTGAAGATGTATCTCAAAGACATCGGGCGTGTGCCGTTGCTTTCCGCGGACGAGGAAGTGGAGCTTGCAAAGCGTATGGCGGAAAACGACGCGGCGGCGAAAAAACGCCTTTCGGAGGCGAACCTTCGTTTGGTCGTTTCCATTGCAAAACGTTACGTGGGGCGGGGTATGCTCTTCCTTGACCTGATTCAAGAGGGTAACCTCGGGCTTATGAAAGCGGTGGAGAAATTCGATTATCAAAAGGGTTTCAAATTTTCGACCTACGCAACGTGGTGGATTCGTCAATCGATCACGCGTGCGATCGCAGACCAAGCGCGTACGATCCGTATCCCCGTGCACATGGTGGAAACGATCAATAAGTTGACGAGGGTGCAACGCGTGTTGTTGCAGGAATTCGGGCGCGAGCCGACCCCTGCGGAAATCGCGGAAAAAATGGGCGTGACCGAAGACCGCGTACGCGAAATTCAAAAGATCGCGCAAGACCCCGTTTCCTTGGAAACGCCGATCGGCGAGGAAGAGGACAGCCATTTGGGCGATTTTATCGAGGACGAAAAGACGACGACGCCCAGCGATTCGGTGGCGTTCACGATGCTCAAAGAACAGCTTTTGGGCGTGTTGGATACGCTGACCCCCCGTGAAGAAAAGGTGCTCCGTTTGCGCTACGGTATCGACGACGGCAAGCCCAGAACCTTGGAAGAGGTGGGCAGAGAGTTCAACGTTACCCGTGAACGTATCCGTCAGATCGAGGCGAAAGCGCTCAGAAAGCTCCGTCACCCCTCGCGCAGTAAAAAGCTGAAAGATTTCTTGGATTGATCGGTTTGCGTAATGGGCTACGGAAAACGTATTGATACGCTGTGTTCGTTGCTTACGGCGGCGGAAACGTTTGCCGACGTGGGGTGCGATCACGGCTATTGCAGCGAATACATGTTGAAAAACGGGCTTTGCAAGCGCGCAATTTTGTCCGATATCAGCAAGGGCAGCCTTGCCAAGGCGGAACGGTTGCTTGCGCCCTATATCCGCGGCGGTATGGCGGTATCGGTGCTTGGCGACGGATTTAAGGGCGTGCCGAACGATACGGACGAGGTATTGATCGCGGGTATGGGCGGCAGCGAGATCGTATCCATTTTATCGGACGAAAAATACGGGTTTATCCCCAAGCGTTTCGTCTTTCAGCCGATGCACGATACGGAAAAGCTCCGTCGGTATCTGGTGGAAAACGGCGGGTATATTCAGCGGGATTTTACCTTTGAGGACGGAAAATTTTACGACGTTTTGGTGGGCGGCAGAGCAGGCGAAAAAGCCGAAAAGCAGGGGTACACGGACGGGGAATTTGAGTTCGGCAAGGAAAATTTGGCGACCATGCCCCCTGCGTTTGTCAAGCGGACGGAAAAGCTGATTGCAAACGTGAAAAAATATTTGGCGCAACCCAACCTGCAAGCGGAAAGCCGCATAGAGCTCGAAAATCGCATGCGGCGGTTACAAGGAGTATTAAACGGTGAAATTAAGTGAGATTTATAAAATCGCAGACGAGATCGCGCCCAAGCGTTTGAGCGACGAATATTGCGCGCGCTATAACGCGTATGATAACAGCGGTATTCTCGTGGACGCGGGGGAAGATATCAAGGGAGTGCTCTTCACGCTCGATCTGACATTTGCGGCGATCGAGCGGGCGAAAGCGATCGGGGCGAATTTGATTATTTGTCACCACCCCGCGATCTATGGTAAAATTTCCGACGTGCGTATAGACGATGAACGCCTGACGGGCAGTAAGGTCGTGCAATGTTTAAAGGCGGGGATCTCGGTGATCGCCATGCATTTGAATTTAGATACGGTGGACGGCGGCATTGACGAGTGCTTGATGCAGGGCGTGGCGTTGGCGGCGGGGGAAACCTTTCCGATCGCGCAAAGCGTGATGCACCCCGTGGACGGCGGGAGTTACGGCAAGGCGTACGACCTGCCCGAGATTTCCGTGCAAAAGCTTGCGGAAAATATGAAAAAAGAGTTTTCGTCCGATCGCGTACTTTGTTACGGCGGCGGGAAAACGGTGAAACGTGCGGCGAGCTGTTATGGCGCGGGTGCGGACGAAGAGAGTATTCTCTTTGCCGCAAAAGCGGGCGCAGACGTGTTTATTTCTGCCGATTTTAAGCATCATTTACTGGAATTAGCGGTGGAAAAGGGTATGGGCGTGATCGTGTTGACGCACTACGCGTCCGAAAATTACGGTTTTGAAAAATATTATAATAAAATCTGTCAAAGACTGAAAATTCCGTGCGTTTATCACACGGAAAACGAGTGGCTTTGACAGAAAGGGAGTATATAGTTATGGCACAGTTACAGGCAATTTTGAAGTATCAGGAAATCGACGCGAAGCTCTATAAATTAGAGCGTGAGCTGGCGGGGTGCGAGGAGAGAAAAGAGTACGTAAAGTACAAAAAGTTCTTGGAAGGCGCGCCTGAAAAGCTGGACGCGTTGGAGGCAAAGGCGGCGTCTTTGAAAGCGGAGGCGGCGGAGCTGACCAAAAATTACGAGCAGATGGAAGAAACGTTGCAGTATTTTGACAACGTGGACGAGCTGGTAACGGGCGGCGCGGATATTTCCTTTTATCAGAAAAAGGCGCAGACGAAGGTCGATCAGTTGAAGAAGTTTAAAGCGGATTTGGCGACTTTGGTGACAAGCATCAAGGAAACGGACGCGGAATACAAAAAGCTGAAAAAGCAGGTTATTGCGGCGCAAAATCAGTATAAGGACGCGGCGGAAAAGTACAAGGCGGTTAAGGCGGAAAAGGACGGCGAGATGAAGTCCATCGAAAAGGAGCTTTCCGTGCTTGCCAAGGACGTTCCCGCAGAGATGATGGAAAAATATCAAACGAAGAGAAAGGAAAAGAACGTGCCCGTGTTTATCGAAATCAACGGAACGCGCTGTTCGTGGTGCGGTATGGAACCGCCGCTGGCGGCGCGTAACAAGCTGACGGGCGGGGATATGATAGAGTGTGACAGCTGTCACAAAATCCTTTTCAGCAAATAAGGTCGTATTTGATAAACGTCGCATTTCGGCGTTGTCGCTCGGTTACGTACGTCTTGTACGCGCCCTCGCGACGCCTTGATCTGCTCGTTTCTGAAAAACGACGACAAGCCCTCTTTTGATAAACGTCGCATTTCGGCGTTGTCGCTCGTAGCGTAAGGCTTGACCATTCAAATTGTCGCAAAAATTCTGTGCGCGGCATATAATAAACCGTGCAGAAAGTTTTGGCGAAGATACATTTGGGGAATATCAGACGGAACGCGGAGCGGTTTCGCGCTTTGGCGGGTACGGGGCTTTGCGCGGTGGTGAAAGCCAACGCCTATGGGCACGGCGCGGAAGAGGTGACCAACGCGCTCAGCGGCGTGGCGGATTCCTTTGCGGTGGCGATTTTAGACGAGGGCTTGCAGATACGCGGCGCGGCGTGCGGCAAGGAAATTTTGGTGCTCACGCCCCCGATCACGACCCAAGACGTGCTGTGCGGCGGCTGGAACGACTTTTCGCTCACGGTTGCCGACTGGATAACGGCGAAATTGATCGACGGCGTTGCGCGCTCGCGCGGGCTGCCCGTCAACGTACATTTAAAAGTCAATACGGGCATGAACCGATACGGCATGGAGCTGTCTGTGCTAGGCAAAGCGTGTAAACGCTTGCGATCGAACCCGTACGTTAGGGTAGCGGGGATTTATTCGCACCTGTACGGCGGGACGAAACAGACGGCGGAAACCCAACGCGCGGCGTTTGTTAAGGCGGTGGGGGTATGCAGGCGGTACTTTCCGTCCGTGAAAGCGCACCTGTCCGCAACCTACGGCGCTTTGCTGGGCAAAAAATTTGCATTCGACGGGGTACGTATCGGGTTGGGTCTGTACGGATATTTGCCCGACGGCTTGGCGTTAAACGGCGGGGCGTTGCCCGCGTTGGAACGGGGGATGACGGTGTTTGCCGCGGCGGCGACTTCGCGAAAATACCGTTACGGCGGCGCGGGGTACGGCGAAGAACCCTTTGTCGGCGAAAAGCCGAAAGAATTGACGGTGTGTCGGTACGGTTATGCGGACGGGTTTTTACGGCAACGGCAAAACGGACTGCTCGGCGGGGAAACGCAGGCGAATAATTTGTGTATGGACGCTTGTATCAAGGCGGGGCGCATACCGCGCGGAAAGTATTTTCCGATCCTGACGGACGCATCGGCGGTGGCAAACGCGACGGGTACGATCCCCTACGAGGTTTTATGCGCGGCGACTCGCCGTGCGGAGATGGTATATGACAACGAATAGATTACGGTTTGTGGAAACCGAGCCGCCCCAAAACGCGGAAGAGCTGATCGAAAGCAAGAAACGGTTGCGCTCGTACATGAAAGCGCGGCGGGGCGAAAACGAAAACCGCG
>JAFTQY010000022.1 GCA_017462505.1 Clostridia bacterium | reverse complement strand
CGAATTTATCCACGAGCGATTTAAAGCGTTGGGGCATAAACGAACCCGAAAGCTTGATTGCACGCTCTACCTGCTTGGCGTTGGTGATGGGCATGGTCCCCGCCACTACGGGCACGGTGATCCCTGCCTGACGGATCTTGTACAGGAAATTGTACAAAAGATTGTTGTCGAAAAACATCTGCGTCGTCAAAAATTCACAGCCCGCGTCCACCTTTTCTTTCAGGTATCGGATATCGTCCGCCTGCGAAAGGCTTTCGGGGTGTACCTCGGGATAGCAAGCCCCGCCGATACAAAAATCCGCGCCGCTTTGCTTTAATTCGTTGATCAGATCCACAGCGTGACGGTACGCCCAGCCGCTCCTATTCGCGCCCTG
Organism: Clostridia bacterium; assembly: GCA_017462505.1. The sequence continues at coordinate 10,303 of JAFTQY010000022.1, read as the reverse complement.
CATATCCGCGGGGATATCCCCGCGCAGAGCCATGACGTTTTCAATACCCGCCGCCTTAAAATCGGCGATACGCGCCGCCACCGTTTCCTTGGTGGACGATACGCAGGTAAGGTGCGCCAAGGACGGCACGCCGAACTCGTCGCGAATTTTTTTGGCGATATCGAGGGTGTACTTGCTCGTGCCGCCGCCCGCGCCGTAGGTAACGCTCATAAACGCAGGCGAAAGCTTGGCGATCTCTTCCGTCGCCGTCTTTACGCTCTCGTAATTATCGTCCGTTTTCGGCGGAAATACTTCAAAGGATAAGGAATATTTATTTTGCTTAAAAATGTCCGTCAGTTTCATGGGTAGGCGCTCCTTATCTCGCCGTTTTTATATTATAATATAAAAAATGACGATTGACAAGGATTTTCACGCCGCGTTTTTATATTTTTTCATAATTTTTGCACGCTTGACAACGGAGCGTGAAAAGGGTATAATATCGGTATGGAAAAAGGACTGTTTATCAAACCCGTTGCGTTTATCCGCAACGATTATAAGGAAAAATTCGGTATCCCCCGCCAAAGCGGCAGAGCCCCGTCCGTGCTTTCGGAAATCGTCTTTGAAAAGGAATTTCAAAGCCCTGAGTCTTTGCGCGAAATCGAGGGGTTTTCTCACCTTTGGCTGTTGTTTGATTTTTCCCTTGCTAGGCGCGACGAATGGTCGCCCACCGTGCGCCCGCCCCGTCTTGGCGGCAATACCCGCGTTGGCGTTTTCGCCAGCCGTTCGCCGTTTAGACCCAACCCCATCGGGCTGTCCTGCGTACGCCTTTTGCGGGTGGAAAAACGAGAAAACGACGGTTTGGTTTTGATCGTTTCGGGCGCAGATCTTTTGGACGGAACGCCCATTTTCGATATCAAGCCTTATCTGCCCTTTGCCGACTGTATCGAGGACGCGACGGGCGGGTATGCAAGCGAGCACGAGGGGCATACCTTGCAGGTAAATTTCCCCGAAGAGTTGCTTGCCAAGATAGCCGAAGAAAAACGGCAAGGCTTACAAGAGGCGCTTGCCGACGATCCCCGCCCGTCCTATCAGGACGACCCCACCCGCATTTACGGCATGCGGTTTGGGGAACACGAAATCAAATTTTTAGTAAACGGCAACGTTTTGACGGTGATAGAAGTTACAAAATGAATTGCACCAAAGGTGCATGAATTGACTTCGTCATGAATTGAAAGGCTTTGCCTTTCATGAATTGCCGATTTTATCGGCATTATGGAAAATATTTCAATAATGCAAAACACGGTCATTGCTTTCAGCTTGCTATTCGGTATGTTTGTCATACCGAGTGTAGGAGCGACAATCCTCCCGTCATACCGAGCGTAGCAATTTATTGCGTAATCGAGCGCATCCCTTCCTCTTGGTCATACCGAGCGGAGCAACTTTGTTGCGAAGTCGAGCGCATCCCTTCCTCTTGGTCATACCGAGCGGAGCAACTTTGTTGCGAAGTCGAGCGTATCTCTTTATAAATTTTCACCGCACTTATTCACTTTTCACTCTTACTTATTACTTTTTTGAGATACACTCCACTCGCTTTCACTCGGTCGGTATGACATTTTGCTTATCGGTTTTACTATACAAAAAAAGACGGGCGTATTTGCTATGATACTCACCCGTCCTTTTTTGCCCTATAAAATCTATTAAAATTTCCTTTCGTACAGTTCTTTTGCAATTTTGAAAAAAGCGTTTCTCTTTTCGCTATAATCCCTATATAAATCATATTGCGATTCTTGCAACGAGTCCACCAAATCGTTTTCAGCAATCCACATTTGACTTTGCGCAACTCTAAATTGATAGTCCATATCGTCGCGGACTTTTTCCGCGATTTTGCCGATCACTTCGCCCACTTCTTCATTTGTAACTTTCTTTTTCATAAAAAACTCCTAAGTAAAAAAAGTGCGCCAACCGAGGTCAACGCACAAAAACGCAGACTCCGATTGTCGCTCAACAAACTTAATGTGAAATGGGTTTATACACTTACACCGTGGAATCCGCATTTTATCAAATTCAACGATATAAGTGTGGCAAAAAAGAGCATAATTATCCCTTTTAAAGATAAATAAACCCGAATTTCGCATCTATTAAGTTTATTGAGCATACTTAGTATAACACATATAAAAAAATTTATCAAGTAGTTTTGTAAAAAAAGAAAGCCCGACTTATCAAAAGTCGGGCTTTCCCATGTTTTAATATGTTTTATCTATGCTTGCCTTTGTGGAAAAGCGCAATCGTTCCGCAGCCTGCGTGCGTACCGATAACGCTACCGATATAATGCACCATGATCGGGTTTTTCGGCATCTTTTTCGCGATCAGTTCTTTGACGTATTCCACTTCGTCCTCGCAATCGCCGTGGCTGATAAAAATCGGATCTTCTTCCGTCATATCCGCGAGCTCAAACAGCGTTTCCACCAGCTTGGAAAGGGATTTCTTTCTGCCCATCGCCTTGCCGATCGCCTTTAACTTTCCTTCGTCGTCCACGTGCATGATCGGTTTGATTTTCAGCACCGAACCGATCAACGCCGTCGCACCCGAAACTCTGCCGCCGCGCTTTAAATGGAAAAGATTGTCCACGGTAAAATGGTGGCATATCTGCGGCTTTAATACTTCGGCGTAATTCGCTACGTTATCCAACGTTTCGCCCTCGTCCGCCTTGCGGATCACGTAATCTAAGAGCAGTCCCTGCCCCATCGACGCGCAAAGGGAATCCACCACGCGGATCTTGCTTTTCGGATATTCCTTTGTCAACTCTCTGCACGCCACGACAAAGCTCCCCGACGTGCCCGACAGCCCCGACGAAAAGGTGAGCACCAACACGTCCTTGCCCGCCTGTAAGATCGGCTCGATATGCTCGCGCGCCTGCTCCGCCGTCACCTGATAGGTGGTGGGCATACTGCCGCCGCGCAGCTTTTCGTAAAAATCTTTCTCGCTGATCTGTTCGCCGCTTTCTCCCTCGTAATTCACGTTGTCCATCGTAAACCCAAGCGGCACGACCTCGATACCGTGTTCCGCATAATACGTTTTGGGCATATCGCAAGCCGAATCGGTCACGATCGCAAAAAGTCTGTTTTTCATTGTTTTCTCCTTATGTATCCGTTTTTCCTTCGTTTTTTCAACTGTGCCCAAGACGTTGGGACAGAGCCTTTTATTTCAACACGTTGAATTTTTTGATGCGTTCCGCGTCGAAGGTAAGCCGAACGCCGTATATTCCGTTTTGGCAGGTCAGCTCCATACGGGGCAGACCGATAAGCTCGAAATATTCGTTAAATTTTTCGGCGAAATCCTGCAAAATAAGCGCCTTACAGCCCTCGCTCATCACCGATTTATCCGCCTGTAAAACCTTGCTGATCCGCGCAAAATTTTCCCGTTCTTTCATGACCTACCCCCCTTATAGCCGCGCCTTTAATACGCGCCGCAAATTCCCCAAAAATCCGCTGTATTTCTTCGTCGGATCGTACAGCTTTTTCCGCCCTGATAAAAGGCAATTTGCCATCATTTTAAAGGAAGTATGTATGTGGGTCAATTCCCCGTTTCTTAAAATCTTGCTTTCGGGCAAAACCCCCAAAAGCGGCGCGCGCAACAGCGTTTCTATCTCGTTTGGCGAAAGGGTTTCCCCCGATATTTGCAAATCGCCGCGCACCATGTTCACCACCAAAAACAGCTCGCTTAAACGATAGCTTTTCAGCGCGGTGATCACCTTGTCCGCGTCGCGCAGAGCCGAAAGACAGGGCGTGGTCACAACGATCGCCTCGTCCGCCGTCGCTACGGCGCGGTGAAAGCCCTCGTCCATGCCCGCAGGACAATCGATCAAAATAAAATCGAACTGCGGCGAAAGCCCGTCCAACACCACCTTGACCGCCTGCGGAGAAACGTACCGCTCCGCCGTGACGCTGCTGCTCGTCAACACGTACAAAGTGGGAAAATCGGGATGTTTGATAAGCGCCTGTTTGGCGCGACACCGTCCCTCGATCACGTCCACCAGATCGTAGGTGATAAGGTTTTCCACGCCCGTCGCCACGTCTACGTTGTTCAGCCCGAAATCGGCGTCGCAAAGGATCACCCTTTGCCCCTTTTGCGCAAGCTGTGCGGCAAGATTGACGGCAACCGTGGTTTTTCCCACGCCGCCCTTGCCCGACGTTACGACGATTCTTCTTGCCATTTTCGCGCTCCTTAGCCTACTGATCTACCGCCCTTTTGGCGGCATAGAACAGCATAGCATTTTGCGCGCGTCGGCTTTTGCCTTTTTTTGCGTTTTTCCGTCGTTTTTCGTCTTTTTTTATAGCGAATTTTTCAGTCTATCCCCTCAAACCCACTTTTTTATTATAACACATTTATCCACACGCCGCAAGCTTTTTTGTGGAAAAATATCCGTTGTCATAGCATTTTATTACTTTTTTGCATAGAAAAACGGATTTTCGCCGCCGAAAATCCGTCCTTTGTGTTTTGTTAAGTATTCTTTGCAAAAATTATGTCAAGGCAAAAGGTCCTTTTCGCTTACAGATCCCAATTGTCGTCCCATTCTCCGGGTGCTTCGTTCACGTTGACGTCACTACCTCTACTGCTGTTACCGTTATTATTGCCGCCCTTGTCTTTCTTACAGCCCACCAACGCCGCCGCGCCGCAAAGCATGCAGATCGCCAAAATTCCACATAAAAACTTCTTCATTTTTCCGTTCTCTCCGTCCTTATCTGTTACGCTTACAAAGCTCCGAGCACACCTCGGAAATCTTCACGTCTTTCGCGTTCAAAAGCACCATTACGTGGTACAAAAGATCCGCCGCCTCGTTGATCACGCCCACCTTTTCGGTGTTTTTCGCCGCGATCACAAGCTCTACCGCCTCTTCACCCACCTTTTTACCGATACGGTCTACGCCGCGGGTAAACAGGAAACTGGTATACGCGCCGTCCTCGGGGTTCGCCTTTACTTCCGCAACGATACGCTGCAATCTGCCGAACATTTCGCCGCCGATATCGTTATATTGCCCTTTGATCTGCGTAGAGAACGCGCTGAACGCATTGTTTTCCACGTCCACCTTGCCTTTTTGACCGACCTTTAAAAGCAACGCCCCGCCGTTGTTCGTCACAAACGCCGCCTTGACCGATTGCGTGTTGCCTTTCGCCGCGCCCTGCTTTACAACCTCTTTTTTCTGCGCGTTATAATAATGTGCATAGCCCGTGGCAAAAGTCTGTTCTACCGCTTCCGCATTCATCTCCGCGAGCATTAAAACTTCACCGCTCTCGTAGTCCTGCGTAATCACGGGAACAAGCCCGTTTTCGCCATATTTGATCTTGCTAACGTCTACCGTTTCTTGCTTTATTGCCATAGCTACACCTCCGTAAAGCATCTTACGTAATTTATTATACTACAAAATTTCCCCGCCGTCAATAGCACACGAAAAATTTTTTGTCAATTTTTATAACTTTTTCACCGAAAATACATCAAAACCCGCCGATTTTCCTGTTTTTCTTGCAAAATTAGGCGTTTTTCCTTTTTTATCAATTCAAAACGACGTCTTTGAGGCTTTCGTATTTTTTCAGCGCCGCTTCACGCAGTTTTTCGTCGTCAAACCGCCCCTCGAACGCGTCGTCGGACAGCCGCTTTGCCATGAAAATCACGCTGGTCGGGTATTCGAGATTTTTGATATCCGTCAGCATTTTGCCCGATTGCCGCGTGCCGAAGAAATCGCCGCTGCCCCGCATTTCCAAATCCTTTTCCGCGATCTTGAACCCGTCGGTATTGTTCTTTAAGGTCGTCAGCCGTTCGCGCGCGGTATCGCTCTCCGAGCCCATGAGCAGGAAACAATAGCTCTTTTCCGCGCCTCTGCCGACCCGCCCTCTAAGCTGATGCAGCTGCGACAGCCCGAACCGCTCGGCATTGTAAATAATCATCATCGTCGCGTTGGGCACGTCCACGCCGACCTCGATGACCGTCGTGGACACCAAACAATCGTATTCCCTGCGCTTGAACGCCGACATGATTTCCGTCTTTTCTTTCTCTTTCATGCGCCCGTGCAACAGCGCAAACCGCACCGTCGGCAAACGGTTTTTCAGCTCGTCGAAAAGCTCCGTAACGCTGATAATGCTCCCCTCTTCATCGTCGTCGATCTTCGCGCACACAAAGTACGCTTGTTTGCCCGCCGCCGCTTCCTTTTGCACGTAGGAGAGCATATCGTCGTACTTGCTTTCGGGGATAATGCTCGTGGAAATTTCTTGGCGCGCCTTGGGCTTGTCGGGAATCGTCGTCACGTCCAAATCTCCGTAAAAAATCAGGGAAAGCGTACGGGGTATCGGGGTCGCGCTCATAACCAGCATGTCCGTACCTACCCCCTTTTCCGCCAAGGCGTTGCGTTGCGCCACACCAAAGCGATGCTGTTCGTCGCACACGATAAAGGACAAATTCGGAATTTCCACGTCCCCCTGCAAAATTGCGTGCGTGCCGCACAGAATATCGATCTCGCCCCGTTTGAGCGCCGCTTTCATTTCCCGCTTTTCCTTCGCGGTCATGCCGCCCGCCAAATACCCCACGCGGTAATCGGGGAAATATTTTTGTAAAACGTGATAATTTTGCTCGGCGAGGACTTCGGTGGGCGAAAGGTACGCCGCCGCAAAGCCGCTCTTCACCGCCATAAAAATACCGCACAGAGCCACCGCCGTTTTCCCGCTGCCTACGTCCCCTTGTAATAATCTGTTCATGCGCGTAGGCGCGCGCAAGTTCTCGAACACGTCGTTGACAGCGTGCTTTTGCCCGTCTGTAAATTCAAAACCGAACCGCCGCGAAAACTCCTTTACCTGCGCCGCCGTCACCGTATAATTATGCAAACGGACTTCTTCCTTTCCGCCCTTGATAAGCTTGAACGCGGAAATCAAGGTAAAGTATTCCTCCAAGGCAATCCGCTCCGACGCGTCGGCGATCGCTTTGTGCGAGGTGGGATTGTGTATTTCGTAAAAAGCCCGATCCAAGGGCGGCACGTCGTACTTTTTCAAAATCTGCCAAGGAATTACGCTCTCTAAATCGGTCTTTTGCAGCGCCTCTTTCGCCGCCGCGCGCACCACCTTTTGCGACAGCTTTCCCCCCAGCGAATATACGGGGATTATCCCCTTTAAACGGTAGTTTTTATCGAGCGGCTCAAAGCTGGGATTTACCAGCGAAATCTGCCCGAATTTGTTGCTGACGCGCCCGTAAAAAAGATACTCGCCCGCCTTTAATTTCTGGGCGATATACGGCTGATTGAACCAAACGACTGTGAACGGAAAACCGTCCTGCGAGCAAAACGCCTTGACCATTTTTCTGCGGTTGCCGTAATTGACGGGCATTACCCTCGTAACCTCGCACGCCGCCAAAACCATGTCGTTGTGATAGGCATTTTTCAAGGACGAACGCTCGGTCAAATCCAAGTACGCGCGCGGATAAAAGCGTACCAGATCGGACGCCTCGTTAATCCCCAGCTTATTAAAATCTTTTTCGCGCTTTTCGCCGATCGAACGCAACGATGAAAGTTTCATTTTTCTTCCTTTTGCCTATCTGTTTTCTTATGATATGTAAAACGGGAAAGACGCCGCCGCCTCTCCCGTATTTTTCCACACTTTTGTATAATTATGCGTATCTTTTGTATATTTTTACATTATTCCAAAGACAGGATATAGTAGTAAACCGATTGTCCGCCGTTATGGAAATCCACGTCGCATTCGGGATATCTGTCGGCGATCTGCTCGCACAGAGCCTCCGCCTCTTCTTCCTTCACGTCCTCGCCGTAGTACAGGGTGACGACCTGATGGAAATCCTCTTTCATTCTGGCAATCAGCTTTAACACCGTCTCTTCCAAAGAGTGGGATTTTGCCAAAATCTTCTTGTCGTCAAGACCGATAATGTCCCCTTCCTTGATCGAGAACCCGTTGAGCGACGTGTTACGAACGGCATAGGTTACCTGCCCGACCTTCACGTTGTCGAGGGCGTGGATCATGTTCGTCTTATTTTCCTCTGCGGTCGCCTCGGGGTTAAATTCCAGCGCAGCGGCAAAGCCCTGCGGTACGTTTTTGGTGGGAATTACGTGCAAAGTCTTGTTTTCCACAAGGTTTTTCGCCTGTTCCGCCGCCAACGTGATATTCTTGTTGTTGGGGAATACGAAAACGTGCTCTGCATTGATCTTCTGCGCCGCGCTTGCAATATCGCTTGCGGAGGGGTTCATCGTCTGACCGCCCTCGATAATGCGATCCACCGACAAATCCTTGAAGATTTCCGACAAACCTGCGCCCGTACAAATCGCGAGCATGCCCATTTCTTTCTTTTCCGCCTCTAACTTGGCTTTCAGCTGACGGTTCTGCTCCAACATGTTTTCGATTTTCGGGCGTTCCAGCTCGCCAAGCTCCAACGCATAGGTGAGCGCCTTGCCGGGCTGATTGGTGTGCACGTGCACTTTTACAAGCTCCAAATCGCCGATACAGATCACGCTGTCGCCGATCGCCATCAGCTTTTCACGCAGACGGTCGATCATGGAAAGGGTCGTGCTCTTTTTCAGATTGATGATGAAAAATTCGGTGCAGTATGCATACTGAATATCGCCGATATCCATCGAAAGCACCGCGGAATTGTCGCCGAAATCGGATTCAGCCGATTCGTCTACCTCGGAATAGCTGCTTTCCGCAACCTCTTCGCCCGTAAGCGGGGCCAAAAATCCCTTGATGATGACCATAAGACCGACCCCGCCCGAGTCCACAACGCCTGCTTTTTTCAAAACGGGCAAAAGCTCGGGGGTGAGCGCCAACGCTCTGTCGCCCTCTTTAATTACGTCCTCGAAAAATTCTTCAAAATTCTTTTTCTTAGCCGCCGTTTTTACCGCGTATTCGCTCATCATGCGGATAACGGTCAAAATCGTTCCTTCCTTGGGCACGGAAACCGCGCCGTAAGCCACTTTCGTACCCGCTTCCAGCGCCTTTGCAAAGGTCTTGGTGTCCACTTCCTTTTCTTCCTTGCGGACTACCGAACAAATACCCTTTAAGATCTGAGATAAAATAACGCCCGAGTTCCCTCTTGCGCCCTTCAAAGCGCCTTTGGAAATACTGTCGCAAACCTCGGGGAATGCGCTCGATTGACAAGCCGTCAATTCCTTCACGCACGATTGCATCGTCAAAGACATGTTTGTACCGGTATCGCCGTCGGGCACGGGGAATACGTTGAGCGCGTCTACCTTTGCGCGGTTGATTTCCAGCTGCTTCGCGCCGACCAATATCATCTTCCGAAATTCGGTACTATTTATTGTTTTATGCATTTTTCATGCTCCTTATAATCATTTTTTTCTACCCGATCGGAAAAGGTTTGTCCTTTCGGGGAAAAGCAACGGACGGCGCAAACGAAGAAAGCAAAGATGCACCCTATTAGTATAAATATGGAAGGAGTTCCGTTACTTTTGTACGGATTTTTACGCGTTTTGCATAAACTATCCGTTTGTACACAAAAAGCGCAAAGCGGGCAAATCCCGTCTGCGCGAGGAGTTTACAGTTTTACACCCACTACGTTGACGTTGACCGTTTCGACGATCATGCCCGTAAAGGTTTCCACCCTGTATTTGATAGCTTCCTTTAAGGATTCTGCAATCGCCGTAATGGAAACGCCGTATTTGATTACGACGTACGCGTCTACGATAATGCGGTTTGCGGAGAACGTGACCTTAATGCCCTTACCGCCTTTGCTCTTATTGAAAACGGCTTGAAAACCGCCCGCCTTTTTGCCCGCCATCTCAACGATCCCGTAGGATTCCATAGCGGTACGCGAAGCAACCTTGCTGATCGCAAGGGCGGACGTAGAAATTTTACCGTAAGCGTTGTTAGTTACAAGTGACATAAACGTTTCTCCAAGTTCCCTTTTATTTTACACCATTTGCCTGTATTTTGCAAGTACTTTTTTAAGATTTTTCAATTTTTTCGTTTTTTTTCGTTTTGCGGCTCATTTTTGATTGCTTTTTCCAAATAAAAATGCTATATTATTTATGCTTGTTTTGAAAAGCAGGTTTTTTTGCGCGGCAAACAGGCGATAAACCACGGAAAATTTATACCCAAACGGAGGTGTTAATATGTCGAGAGTATGCAATATTTGCGGTAAAGGTCAAGCATCGGGAAACAACGTAAGCCACTCTAACCGTAAGACGAGAAGAACGTTTAAGGTAAACGTACAGAAGATTTCTTACGTAGAAGACGGCAAGGAAATGAACGGCTACGTTTGCGCTAGATGCATTAGAACCCTTAAAAAAGCGGACGCTGAATAATTCTCCGCTTTT
>JAFTQY010000021.1 GCA_017462505.1 Clostridia bacterium | reverse complement strand
TTCCACTTCACTATCGTTTTTTAAGCGCAACGCCGCACCCAAGATCACGTCCCCGTTTTCCATAAACGCGCTGTGTTTGTAGCTGTACCCACATTCCGCTTTCGTCAGCAAACGCGTCTTGCCGTCGCGAAGCACCAGCACGCTTTCCACGATCTCGTCAATATACGTGCCGCCCGCGCCCGCGTTCATGTATAACGCGCCGCCAAGCGTGCAAGGCACGCCGTTTAAAAATTCTGCGCCGCTCTTTTTTTTCCGTCGGCATGCGCCGAGCAAAGCGCCGCTGTTTACGCCCGCGTATACAAACGCGCCGCCGTCTGAAAACATGATACCGTTTAGATTTTTCGTGCGGATAACCGCGCGGGTCGTACCGCCGTCGGGCGGCAATACGTTGGTAAGATTGCCGAGCACGTAATAGCCGATTTCGTCCTTTTTCAGCCTATCGATCAGCGAAGTTAGCTCCGCAACGCTTTTGGGACAAAAGGCAGTTTCCGCGTTTCCACCGCACCCGATCGAGCTGTTTTTAGCAAAGCTAAAAGGTTTTTCCTGCGTGTAAGCCGAATAATCAAAAAAGCGGTTTTTCGTATTCAAATGGTCGCACTCTCCTATTGTAACATATTTTTTGTCTTTTTGAAAGTATTTCAATCGGTCAAAACAAAAATTTTAGCCAAGAAAATTTTACTCTCAAACATATAAATATGTTTTTTGTGGAAAAGCTATGCAAAAAAAGAACCCGAACGTTGCCGTCCGAGCCCTTTTTAAGAGGAAATATTGTGTAGTTAATTTTATGCTTTTACGCTTTGTAGATCACTTCGCCGCCGCGTACCGTCATCAAAACGTCGTAATTTGCGTTGATCACCGTGAAGTCCGCGCGCTTGCCTACGGCAATACTGCCAACTTCGTTGTCGATACCCAAATTCTTTGCGGGGTTGATCGTAGCGCAATCCACCGCCTGCGTGAAAGGTACGCCCACCTTTTCCACCATGTTTTGTACCGCTCTGTTCATGCGCAAAACGCTACCTGCCAACGTACCGTCCGCAAGACGCGCCTCGCCGTTCTTTACGTACACCGTCTGACCGCCAAGCTCGCTAACACCGTCGGGAATACCCTTTGCGCGCATAGCGTCCGTGATCAGCGTCAATTTGTCCGCGGGTTTGTTCTTCACAAGCAAACGCATCGCAGGCACGGAAACGTGAATGGTATCCGCGATCATTTCGCAGTTCAGCTCGTCAATCAGCATCGCGCTGCCGACCGTGCCGATTTCGCGGTGATGCAAAGCCGTTTGCGCGTTGTACGTATGCGTAACGTTGCTTGCGCCCAGCTCCACCGCCTTAGCGATATCGGGGTATTTCGCGCCCGTATGACCGATGGACGATACGATACCTTGCGCCGTCAAATGCTTGATAAATTCTGCCGCGCCGTCCACTTCGGGAGCAAGGGTCACGATACGGATCGAGTTGCCGCTTGCCGCGTTGTATTTATCGAACGTTTCGATATCGGGCGCTTTTACGTATTCCAAAGGCTGTGCGCCTTTATGCGCCGCCGCGATGAACGGACCTTCGAGGTGCACGCCCACTACGCGCGCGCCGTCGCCCTTGTCCGTTTCACGATAGGTCTTTACCGCGGAAAGCGCTTTGGTGATATTTTCGGGACTTTGGGTCATGGTGGTTACAAGGAAAGAGGTCGTGCCCTCTGCCGCGATCGTTTTCGCTATGATGGCGATATCTTCCACCGTTCCGTCCATGCCGTCCGAACCGCCTGCGCCGTGGATATGCTGATCGACAAACCCGGGCAATACGATCGCGCCCTCGGGAAGTTCGATCACTTCCGCATTTTTATCCGCGCAACGGGAAATTTTTTCAATGTTTTCGCCGAACGAAAGGTTGCATTTTTTTACGCCTTCGCCCGCAACGTATACGGTTGCATTTTTAAAAGTTTTCATAGGTAATTCTCCTTGCGGCGTGTGCCGCATTAACGCCTTTCGGCGTGTAACGCAAGCAAAGCTTGCTTTTGTGGGGCTTAACGGTGCGAGGGCTCTGCCCTCAACCTCCCGCAAGGGATAACGTCCCTTGACCCTTGATTTTTATTTGCTTGCGGGCAAGCTTGCAGCGGCAATACTCTGCCCTACGCGGCGGTTGTTTTCATCAGGCAAACCGATGTCAAGACCTGCGAATTCGGGGTATTCCGCCGCCAACGTTTCTTTGCAGGTTGCAAGGATAACGTCGCCGCCTTTGCCGCCCATAACACGACCTAAGAGCAACATATGTTTAATATCGTAGAATTTTGCGTAGAACGGGATCGTGTGCGCAAGGTATACGCCGATATCTTCGTAGATCTGCTGTGCAAGCGCGTCGCCCTTTTCCATGAGCGCTTGGATAACTTTGAGTTTTTGCGCGGGCGTAAGACCTGCCTCGAACACAAAACCGCCTGCCTCTGCCAGCTTGATAACCGCGTCTTGCGAGAAATATTTACAGCCAACGCCAAAGTCGCCGCTCCATTCGTCCTGCATAGCGCCTTCGTTGAAATCTACGGGCGCAAACGCAAGCTCGGAAAGCCAACCGTTGATACCGCCGTTTACGTTGATATAACCGACAGCCTCGCTCGTACCCATTGCGATACCGAGCACGCCGTTGTCGTCCAAATCAATCGCCCCTGCAAGCGCCGTAACGTCGCCGTCGTTAGCAACTTCCAAAGGAATTTCCTTGCCGAGCTCTTTGCTCATTTCTTTCGCTACGTTGATATACATGTTCTTCACGTAATCGCTGTGCTTGGACTTGTCCACCTTAATAAACAAGGACGCAACCATGATCTTGTTGTCTACGTACACGCCCGCCGACGAAACGCCGATCGCGTCGACCGTGGGCATCTTGGACGCCGCCGTTTTCATAGCCGTCAAAATTTCGTTATAATGATAGGTGGGGTCTTCCGTAACCTTCGGATTCCAAACGACTTCTTCGCTGTACACAACTTCGCCATTGATCACCGCGCTCACCTTTCTGTCCGAGCCGCCCGCGTCGAAACCGATACGGCAGCCGTCCAAATACCCGCCTACGCGAATGGACGCGTTTTTCTGTTCGGGAATTTCGTTGTTTTCCAGCCAAACCACCTCGAAAGGCTTTTCGTAAACGCCGCTCATGAAATCAAAGTCGAACGCGCGCAAGCCGTCTGCCGTGTAAGCCTTTTTCAAGTATTCGTAAATAGATTTGCTGCCCGAAACGTAAATTTTGAAACCGCCGACAACCCAAAGAATCGTCTTTGCAATACGTTCTGCAACGCGGAAATTGAGCGCGTCGTTTACACCGTCCGCGAGCGCATTGTATTTATACACGTAGTTATAACCGCCGCTACGTTCTACCACAATGGTAACTTCCACGGGGTTGCCGCTCTTCTGCACTTCTTTGTCGAAGTCGTTAAGAGCCTTGATCATAGGATAAAAGTTTTTGTCTAATACAGGTAATCTCATAATATATCTCCTCTTGATTTTATTACCACGAAGTTATTATACAAGTATAATAACCGAAAAGCAATAGAAAATCTTTCATAATTCTGTGGTATTCTTTCATAAAACTTTACCGCGAAAGTTTTTAACATGCAAAAAGAGCGGGATCATACCGCTCTTTGTTACCTCATACTCTCTTTGAACACGCGCAAGGCGTTTTTGTAGGCGAGTTTTTCTATCTCGTCCGTCGTAAAACCGCTCTTTTCCAACGCATGTAACAACAGCGGCGTTTGAGAACAATCGCAAAGCTCGATATCCCTTTGTATGCCGTCAAAATCGCTGCCAAGCGCGATATGTTCTATACCGATTTTGTCACGGACATATCGGATATGTTCCACAGCGTAAGCGATCGTTTGCCTGCCTTTTTGCTCGTTTTCGCACAAAAATCCCGCGGCGTAATTGATCCCCGTCACCCCGCCGTTTTCCGCAAGCTTTTTCAGCATATCATCCGATAAATTACGCACGTTACGGCACACGCCGCGCGCGTTGGAATGGCTTGCCATGATCGGCTTTTTCGTAACGGAAAGCACGTCGTAAAAGCCCTTATCCGACAAGTGCGACACGTCCACCACCATACCCAGCCTGTTCATCTCTTCCACGAGCGAGAACCCAAAATCGGTCAAGCCGCGCTCCGTTTCGGGCGTGAACATGTCGGGCTTTTCGCCCCGAACAAAATCGCGATAATTCGGGTAGCCGACTTCGTTGGGAAAATTCCACGTCAAAACGATCATTTTAACGCTTTTTTCATGCGCCTTTTGCAGATTTTTCAAATCCCCGCAGAGCGGGCAAGCGTCCTCCATCGTCAAAACCGCCGAGATTTTCCCCGCCGATTTATTCCGCGCAAAATCATCAAAGCAATACACGGGGCGCAGATTTTTACAGCTTGCTATTTCTTGATAATAGCGGTCGATCATACCGTCCAAAACCGCGTTTGGCGTGGGCGTATCCGCGGGCACGTACATAGCAAAGCATTGCGCAAAATATCCTGCCGCCGTCAATTTTTCTTCGTCAATTTGTAAGGACGAGCCTTTTTGCAAAGCCTCGTCCTTTGTGTTGTATATTTTCCAAAGCGTATCGCAATGTAAATCGAAAATCATGCCGTTCGCCTTTTAGTTTTTTGCCTTTTCAAGCAAAGCCGCCACCGCGACTTTCAGTTCTTCCAGCTTTGCCTTTGCCGCCTGCTCGTCTTTCGCCTTGATCGAATAGTAAATTTTGAGTTTCGGCTCTGTGCCGCTGGGGCGTACGCAGATGAACGAACCACCGCTAAGCTCATAATACACGCAGTTACATTTGGGAATATCCATTTCGCTGACCGTGCCGTCCGCCGCCGTGCGTTTCGCCGCGCTGTAATCGCGTACTGCGTCCACTTTCAAGCCCGCAAACTCGTCCACTTTCAGCGTTTTCAGACCGTCTACGACCGCATTCATTTCTTTCATGGCGTTCAAGCCCGAATACTGCACGGAAATATTTAAATCGAGCACGTACCCGTATTTTGTGTAAATTTCCTGCAAGCGCGCAAACACCGTTTTGCCGATATACGTATAATAGCAAACCATTTCCGCGCAGAGCATCGACGCTACGACCGCGTCCTTATCCCTTGCGTGCGTACCGCGGAGATAACCGCAGGATTCTTCAAAACCGAAAATGTAGGTGTGCTTGTTGTCGCGTTCCCATTGCTTGATCTTTTCGCCGATAAATTTAAACCCGACGGGCGTTTCGTACAAGGTCACGCCGTGATCGTCGCAAAGCGCCTTTGCCATACCCGTCGTAACGAACGATTTGACCACCGCCGCGTTTTTCGGCATGGCGTTATCTTCCGCAAGACGCGTCAAAATATAATCAAGCAGTAAAATACCCACTTGGTTGCCCGAAAGGGCAACGAAATCGCCCTGTTCGTTTTTAAGCGCAACGCCAAGACGGTCGGAGTCGGGGTCTGTACCAAAGACTACGTCCGCGTTGATCTTGTTGGCAAGCTCGATACCCATGGAAAGGGTTTCTTTAAACTCGGGGTTGGGCACTTTTACCGTGGAAAATTCGGTGTCTTTCGTGGTCTGTTCTTCCACGACCGTGGTATTGATACCCAGCTTTTTCAAAATTGCCGTGACGGGCTTGTAGCCGCTGCCGTGCACGGGGGTATAGACGAGTTTCAAATTTGCGCCGCACTTTTCCACCGCCTCTTTCGACAGCGTAAGCTTAGAAAGTTCTTCGATATAATCGTCGTCTAATTTTGCGGGCACGGGGAAAATCAGCGGACTGTTTTCGTCGCCCTGTACGGACAGATAGTCCGTCTTATTGATATAATCCACGACGATCGCCGTGTCCTCGGGGGACATTTGCGCCCCGTCCTCGCCGTAAACCTTATACCCGTTGTATTCCTTGGGGTTGTGGCTTGCCGTGATCATAACGCCCGCGATCGTTTTGAGATAACGCACCGCATACGAGAGCATGGGCACGGGGTGTACGTCGTCGAAAAGATACGCCTTGATACCGTTTTTCGCCAAAACCGCCGCCGTCGCCTTAGCAAATTCTTCCGATTTTCTGCGCGTATCGTAGGAAACGACCACACCGCGCTCCATCGCCGCCCCACCAAGGCTCTTTACCCATTCGGCAAGCCCTTGCGTAGCGCGTTTTACCGTGTACACGTTCATCATATTCATACCGTAGCCGATCACGCCGCGCATACCCGCCGTACCGAATTCCAGTTCGCCGCCAAAGCGATATTCGATATCCTTTTCGTTATCGGCAATCGCGGTCAACTCCGCCCTGCCCTCTTCGTTCAAATGCGGACTGCCAAGCCATTCGCGGTAGTTTTTGTTGTAATCCATAAAACCCTCCATATCGGTTATTATATTCATTATATCACGCCTTTAACAAATTGTCAACGGGCAAAAAGGAAAAACTCCCCCGTTTTTTGAGGGAGTTTTCGTCGATTTTTAGATTGTAAATCCGTCTTACAGGCTCGTGAGCGTTTCCATGACGTAATCGCCGAACTGCTGACAGGTCGCGCCCGTATCTCTGCCCGTGATCACGTACTTTTTCTCTTCAAACGAACAGATATCCAGCGCCCGTTCGAGCTTATCCGCACGATCCTGCAAGCCGATATGGGACAGGAGCATTACGCAAGCGCGGAGCATGGAGCAAGGGTCTGCATACTGTCCTCTGCCCTCGGTGATCATGCGGGGCGCGCTACCGTGGATCGCCTCGAACATGGCGTACTTTTTACCGATATTCGCACAGCCCGCCGTACCGACGCCGCCTTGGAAGTCCGCCGCCTCGTCCGAGATAATATCCCCATAAAGGTTAGGCAAAAGCAACACCTTGAAATCGCGGCGGCGCTTTTTATCCACGAGCTTTGCCGTCATGATATCCGCGTACCATTCGTCCGTGATAATATCGGGATACAAATCGCCTACCTTGTGGCAATCTTCCCAGAAATTGCCGTCCGTCGTCTTGATAACGTTCGCTTTGGTTACGAGCGACACGCGG
>JAFTQY010000020.1 GCA_017462505.1 Clostridia bacterium | reverse complement strand
GTTGGCAATCTTTTGTTTTGCTGCTTGTGGAAAGGGAAATGCAAATACAAGCAGTTCTTCGCCCGAAGTGGAACAAAACTCTGACGGAACGGTAGATCTTCCTATGGATGAATTTTAATATCGTGTTCGTGTATTTTTAGTCGTTAGAATCCCCACGAATATCTTTAGTTTTCTAAAAATTTTTGGTGCGCATTATGGTGTTCAAACGCTACAACCCTTATGAATAAAGGCATTCAGCGTTTTGAAGAAGTCTTCAATTCCTGTCGACCGCACGAAAAACAGCGAAATCCCGAAAGGGAGTTCGCTGTTTTTTTGTGTCGTCGATCGTCGCGCGAAATTGCAAGGTTCGCTTACTTTTGCATTACCGTTACTTTATGCCGTCCGTCGGAAATAACGGCATTTTTTGAAAGGGGCGTGCTTTCCACCGTAAGCTGTACGGGGGGATAGGAAAGCCCGTCCAAATCAAAGCCCTCGAAAAGAATTTTCGCCTCCTTGATATCGGAGTTTTTTATCGTGATGTTTTCTACGGGATAATTCGCTCTAAAAAAAGTTTGGATATCCGCTTCGATACACACGTTGTCAAAGGTGATATTTCCTTGCGGAACGGGTTTGCTCCCCTTGGTAAAGCTCCTTGCGTAGGTGTCGTAGTTTAGGTCGATCGCAACGGCAATACTTCTCTTTTTTTGCAGGCGGATATCCTTTAAGAGAATATTTCGGCAACCGCAATCGTACAGCTCGCCCTCTTGCGTGCAAACCCAATTTATCCCGTCGTATGCCTGCACGCCGCTCGCGTGAGAAGGGGGTGTTTCCGACTTGTAAAGCTTGCTGTCGGTGGGGTTCATCACGACACGGTACACCCTGTTTTGATAAACGACGGTGTCCGAGTGGTGCACAAGCATACCCTTGCTCCACCGCACCCAAGCGCCGCCCAAGATACGGCAAAAGTAGCCCGTCGTGGTATCGTCGGCAAGGTCGTAGCAGTCCTCGATCAAGCCGTTTTCTATCCAGCCGACGTGGGTGTTGGAAACGGAATAATCGAAGGCGTTGAGGGCGATAGGATCGTCGTAGGTCTTAAATTTCCCGTGACGGACAACGAAATTTTTGCCCATACCCAGGTGCACGCCGTCCTTGTTTCCCTCAATATAAAGCCCCTCTAAGCGGATTTCATTAAAGGCGCTGATCTGCAAGCCGTAGTCTTTTTTCAGCAAGCCAACGCAGGAAAAATCGTAGATTTCCAGATTTTCCACGTGCAAAAAGGCGACCTGCGCGCGCAAGCCCACCTTTTTCGATTTTATGCCAGAGCCCGTGCTTTCCACGCCGTTACAAAGAAGATGCAAGCCCGTAATTTTTATATTGCGGTTTGTTACGCCGTCGAAAGCGCCCTTATTGATAAGGACGTTTCCGTTGACGCCCGTTTTGCTCGGCTGACGGATAAGCGTAATGCCCTTTGCAAAAGAGAGCGATGTGTTATCGCCGATATAGATCGGCTCGGAAAGAAAATAATCCCCCGCCAAGGTAACGACGATTTCGCCGCCTTTATCGATCGCTGTTTGCAGGGCGGCGGCGTTTGTTTCCCCGTCGTTTTGGGGCAGAAAACCAAAATCGTTCGCGTTGATGACTGTGTTCATGATTCACCTCAAAAAGCAAAAAATAAAGAAGAGAGAAAAGCGCTGAGAATGCAAAGCCATTCCTTTTTCGGCGGTTTTTCTTTAAATAAAAGGAGCGCGAGAAGGGCGGAAAGTAAGATCGTCCCGCCCGAAATAAGCGGAAATTGCACGGACGCAGGAATACTTGCCGCCGCAATTAAGATCAGGAAATTTCCCGTGTGCATCGCCGCACCAAGCAGAAAAACGATGCCAAGAGCCTTGCCCTTACATACGGTTTTTACCGAAAGCAACGCCCCTTGGCGTTTGAAACAAAGGCGCACGCTCAAAAGAAAAAGGCTCAAAAGCGCAGTAAAAAGACAAGAGAGAACGGTGAAGCTCACCTCGTCGACGGCGGCAGGGCGGGTTTGGTGAGCTTTGGCGATTACCCCCGTCAAGCCGTTTACGATGAAAATACAAAGGCACAACAAAAAGAAAAGGGTGTTGCCTTTGTTTTTCCCGTCCTCGGCTTTCTTTTGGCTGACCCCTTGCGCCACGATACAGGCGCATAAAAGAGCGCACCCGACCGCTTTTCCCCAAGAGAGCGGCTCGTGCAGCCAAACCGTTCCGTATACAAAGGGAAGAAGCATGCCGCCAAGCATCATAAAGGTACTGTAAATCGCCACGCTACCGAGGGTGAGCGCTTTAAAGCTAAGCGTATAATAGGGGATCATCACGACGGCAAATACGATTGCAAGCCAAACGGACGGGGTGGAAAAACGCAGGGAAAAGCCGTTTATCACAAAGTAAAGCGCCGCCCCGAAAATGCCCGTTAAAAAGAGCATGGTCAACGCCGTTTCAAAATTTTGTTCTACGCTTTTGGAATATATTTTTGTAAAGATGAATTGTAGGGCAAAGCACCCCACCGCCAAAAAAATCAAAAAGTAATCAAGCATAGATAGAGTATACCACGCCGCAAAAACGAAGGATAGAGAATTTCTGTTTAAAAAATAGCATTTTTTTCCCGAACCGTAAAAAATATTGACATTTTTAAAAAGAATACGTATAATAAAAAAGATGAAACGATATATTTTTGAAAAGGAAAAAATAGAGAAATCGATATCGGATTTTTACGTTGCGACGGGGATCGCCGCGGTGTTATACGACGCGGACGGGGAAACGGTGGCGGCGTCAAGGGCGTATACGAAATATTGCGCCGCTATACGGCAAAAAGACGGGTGCGCTTTGGAATGTAGCCGTTCTAACTACGTGCACATGGACGAGGCGAAAAGGACGAAAAAGACCGTTTTTTACACCTGCCACGCAGGGATCATGGAAGCGATCGAGCCGATTTTTTATGAAGATACTTTGATTGCGTATTTACAGATCGGACAGTTTAAGGACGGGGCGGGTACGTATTCAAACGAAAAAAACGTGGCGGCAAAAATAGAGCGGTACGGGCTGGATAAAAAGGAAATGCTCCCCTTGTATCGGGGTATCCCCATGGTGTCGAGCGAAAAGCTGCAAGCTCTGCAAAATCTTATGAACACGATGGTCAAGTCCTTTTGGGGGGACGGATTGATACGAAGTAAGCGGAGCATGCTCTCCGTAAAGATAGAGCAGTATATAAAGGAACACATAGAAGAAAAAATATACGTGGAGGAGCTTTGCAAAGCGTTCTTTCTTTCCAAAAACGCCCTCTATGCATTATTCAAAAGGGAATTTCAAAGCACCGTCAACGAGTTTATCCTCTCCGAGCGCATGAAGAGCGCGAAACGGCTGTTAAAGGAAACGAATTTATCGCTTACGGAGATAGCGGCGGCTTGCGGCTTTGACGATTATAACTACTTTATCCGTATCTTTAAAAAGAAGAACGGTATTTCCCCTCTTCAATATAGAAAAATGCAAAAATAAATCATCCAGCCGAGATTCGGGTGGATGATTAGTGGTATAAAGAAAAAACACTAAGCAAAGATGTCATACCGACTGAGCGTAGCGAGTGGAGTGTATCTCAAAAAAGTAATAAGTAAGAGTGAAAAATGAATAAGTACGGTGAAGATTTATAAAGAGATACGCTCGACTACGGCTAACGCCTACGCTCGGTATGACAAAGAGGCAGGGATACGCTCGACTTCGCAACAAAGTTGCTCCGCTCGGTATGACAAGCATACCGAATAGCAAGCTGAGCGGTATGACAAATGTATTAAATAGAAAACTGAGTCGTATGAAAAGGGCTATGCTCGAAAAAATGAAAATCATCCAGCCGAGATTCGGGTGGATGATTTTTCTAATGGAATAGGGAAAAAGCGTTATGCCAGCGTTACGTGCAAAACGCACTCCGCCTTGTTAGCAAACGCGCTCTTTGCGATTTTTACACAGCCGTTTTCAATCGCCAACGCTTTGCCGTCCAAGGTCGCCGCCGTAACGACCGAACCGCTCCCGACGTATTCGATACGGATACGGGTATCGCCGTAGCCCACGTTTGCCGCCGTGTCCGCATAGCACGCAGGTAAGCAAGGCTTGATAGAAATTTCGTCCAAGCCAAAGCGAATACCCAGCATCCACGAATAGATTGCCCGTTCAATCATCGCCACGCTCCCCGTCAAAAACGAGAAACCCGTTCTGCCGTGGAAAGAGGGGACGAGGTGATAGCAATTCGTGATCGCGTACGGCGCGCCGCACAGCGCGTCGGGCGCGTGGTAATCCGCGTACAAAGGCAGGGCAAAGTTCAACACGTCCGAGAACATTTCGCCGTCGCCGACCTCTGCCAAGGCGCGGAGCAGAAAACATTGCGAGCCGTGGTTATACACGCTCCCGTTTTCGGCAAAGAACGGCTGAAAATCACCCGTGCCCATCTTGCCGATGCCCTTGATCTGCTTAAACCCGAACGGGGTGGAAAACAGCTTATACCCGTTGTCCGTGCGCAGAGCTTTCAGATTGTCCAAGACCGCTTGTTCGTTGCCTTTGGCAACGCCGGAAATGATCGCGTACGCGTTCGTGGGGGCGTATACGCGGCGTTCTCCGTCGGGGTCGGCGGTGGAGAAGATCCATTCGCCCTCGTCCGTAAATACGCCGTTATAGAACCCCTCGTCGTTATAACTGCATGCGTTGATCGCCTTTTCAAGCTCCGCTGCAAATGCGAGATATTTACTTTCGCTTACGCCGCGCTTTGCAAGGATTTCCGTCAAATATTGCAGGCACATTACGAGCTGACAGGACACCATGACCGTTTCACCTCTGCCCTTGATACCCGCCGCGCTCAAACAATCCAGCCAGTCGCCGCCCTGCATTTTGACCAGTCCGTGCTCGCCGATATGGTCGGGGTGGATCAGGTATTCCATGCCCGCGATCAGGTGGGATAAACCGCTTTCTGCCTTGTCGGGCGTATCGTAATAGGGGAAAATCTCGTCCAAAATCGAATAATCGTCGGTGAACGCTAAATAATCGTACACAAATTCCGTGAAGAAACACGCCGAGTCCACAAAGTGGCGCAAATCGAATTTATCGCTGTCGCCGAAAGGCACTTGGCGGGGATACCAGCCGTCGCTGCGCTGCTTGGAAAAGATATTCGCGATCACACTGCGGCACAAATCTTTATTGTACGCCAAAAAGCCCTGAAAATCGTTTGCCGCGTCACGTACCCCGCGCATGCCCGTAGGCCAACCGCGATCCAGCGCGGACACCCAGTCCAGCTCCAAGGGCAAAAAGCCGTTGACAAATCGGTTAAAATCCTCGTCCTTTGTTTCGATCGTACGCCGTGCAAAAATGCCTTGATATTTTTCGCGCAGAGCGGCAAGCTCGCGCTCTACAACGCCGTCGTCAAAGTAGGAAAGGGAGCTTGCAATCGACCCGTCCACGTCCTCTTCCCGCTCCGCGCAGGCAAACGCAAGGGTGATCGATCGGGATTTTCCGCTCTCGATCGAAAGGCTCGCCACCGCCGCAAAGCATTGTTCAAAGGCGTACACGGTGTTTTCCGTTTTGCCGCCCAGCGTATCGGGAATACGGACGAAATTGTCCGTGTCCGCAATCAGCCGTTCACTGCTTAATTCGTACCCGTCCAGGGGGGTATCGGACAGACAGGTGAAATAGCGGCGTTCTTCCTTTTTACCGCTCACGCTATATCGCGTGGTTTGAAACAGCGGGTTTTTGCCGCCGAAATATTCCGTTTTCGTATACCATTCGGGCTTATCCCAAGGCGCCATCAAAAGGGCGTTGACGTAGGGATAAACGCAGGGCAAAATTTTGAGCGTCAGCGGCTCGTTGCCGCCGTTTTCAAAGGTCGTTTTCATCACGAAACGCATGCCCTTTGCCGCGACGAAAAGCTCCGTTTTTACGTTCAGCGCGCCAAAACGCAGGGCATACGTCGCCTTTTCGGGGGTGAAATCGATCTGCAAGCTGTCCGCGCGGAACACGTCGAAAGAATGAAAAACCCCCGTACCGTGTTCAAAATAAACCTTAGCGGGCGAGCCGATCTCCCGTTTTTCGCGTTTAAAAAGCGCCTCGCCCACGGGGGGACGGATCTGTGCCGTCTGTAAACCGAACTGATCGACCTTTAACAAAAGCTCGTCGTTTTTGTATATGTATTCGTAACTGCCGACCTTGGGGAGCTGTGTGATCGTATAGCTGCCCAACGCTTTATTGAAAAAACCGTAATTACTCATAAAAAGCACCTTCGCAATAATAGTAACTGCATTTTAGCACAAAAAGCGTCGCCTTGTCAATTCTTTTGCCGAAAAATAGCGAACGGAGCGAAAAAGAAAGAATAAATTCTTCTTTTTAGCGTAGAAATTTGCAATCCCCCCTTGACAGTCATCAAAAAATGTGATAAAATGAACAAAATAATCATTTATAAAGAAAGGCAGGGAGCTTTTTTTGCCTTATAAGGGCAAACGGAGGGACGCATGGCGATCGTACAGCTTATCGAACAAGAGATGACAAACGACCAGTTGGTCGTGCGCAGTCACATTGAGGATTTTAACGCAAAATCGCAGCTTATCGTATACGAATCGCAGGAGGCGGTTTTTTATAAAAACGGACAGGCGCTCGATTTGTTCGGGCCGGGCAGACATACCCTTTCGTCCGAGAACGTGCCCCTGCTCAAACGCATTTTCGGGCATTTGTTCGGCGGGAAAACGCCCTTCCCTTGCGACGTGTATTTCGTCAACAAGGTCAACGTTTTGGATATTATTTGGGGGACGGATTCGCCCGTGCAGCTCGAAGACCCCAAATACCCGATGCTGGTCAGCGTTCGCGCAAACGGGCAGACGGGGGTGCGTGTTAAGGATTCCCGTCGGTTTTTGATCAACGTAGTCGGTCAACTGAAAGAATACACGGTTGACGGGGTGCGCCGTGCGATCAAGGGTATGATGATGGCGGCGATCAAGGAAAATTTGGCGATCGCGATCATTGAAAAAAAGATCAGCATTTTGGAAGTGGCGACGAAAACGTCCGAGCTGTCCTTGCTCATTCAACAAAAGGTGAACGCGGCGATTGCGGATCTGGGCGTGGAGCTGGTGCATTTTACCCTTTCGGCAATCTTGCCAAGCGAAGGGGATCTGGACGAGCTGAAAGCGCTGAAAAAGACGATGATGAACACCGAGGCGGATATGTATCGCGAACGCAGAGAGAGCGAAACGCGCGCATACGCCCGTCAAACGGAGGGGTATACCTATCACGACGAACGCCGTTTCGACGTTATGGAAGGCGCGGCGAAAAATGAGGGCGGCGCAGGCGGCAGCTTTATCAATATGGGCGTTGGCTTGGGCATGGGCGCAGGCGTCGGCAGAGAAATGGGCAACATGTACGCGGGCGTTATGCAACCGATGAACCCGACCAACCCGTCTGCGGCAGGTAGCGCGGCAGTGGGCAAGGTATGCCCTTCGTGCGGCAGTCCCGTAGCGGCGGGCGCGAAATTCTGTTCCAACTGCGGGCAGGCGCAGCCGCAGGTCAAATTCTGTCCCGAATGCGGCACGCGTTGCGAGGCGGACAGTAAATTCTGTATGAATTGCGGCAGAAGATTAGACGCGTAAACGGAAATCGGAGAAAATAGTATGAAAAAGATAAATCGGTACTTGATATTGACCGCAATCGTGCTGGTTTGCGCGGTAGCGAACGTGATTTTGTTTTTGACTGTGCCCGACGGGCGTACGGATACGGGCGTATTTTGGTTGGTATGGACGTTCATGACCCCCGTGGCGTTGCTGGCGGCGTGCGCTTTACACCTTTGGGGCACGAGAAAGAGCGCAGGGGATCTGGTCAGCATGACCGTCGTGTATTACCTGAGCATAATCTTTACCTTGGCGTATTTGACGGCTGGCTTGATCTTTGCGTATTTGCCTTGGAAGAAAATGGTATTGCCCTTGATCGTCGAGCTTGTGATCACGGCGGCGTATATCCTTGCGGCGATGTATTTCCTGCGCGGCGCGGAATATATCCGTGCAGAGGAAACGCACACGCGCGGTAAAGTATTGTATATCCGCTTTTTAAAGGCGGACGTGGACGATTGCATTGCAAAGGCGCAGTCCGAGGAATTGAAAGCGGCGCTTGTGCAGCTTTCCGACAACATGCGTTTCAGCGACCCGATGAGCCACCCGTCCTTGGCGGCGATCGAGGGGGAACTGACGGCGACGGTAGCGGAAATTTCGGAAAAAATCGATCGTGAGGAAGAAAGCGAGGCAATGGCTTTGGTGGACAAAGCGCAAAAAGCTTTGGAAAAAAGAAACAGCCGTTGTTTGATGTTGAAGTAAGAAATTGACATGAAAGGACAGATCAGAGAGATCCGTATTGTAGATTTGTGGACGTATTTATTTTTGCCGATTTTGGCGCTCGTCGGGATATGGGTCGGGGGTACGTTGTTGGCGATAAAGGTATTTCCCTTTCCGTCGTGGATATTTTTCACGGTAGCGGGCGTGGGATCGTACTTTTTAATAAAGCGCGCGGCGATCGGGACGGTGCTTGCCTATAAGGCGTGGGCGCCGATGGAGGTGCGCGGCAGATGTCGGTTCGAGCCGACCTGCTCGACGTATATGATCCTCGCGATCAAAAAATTTGGATTGATATATGGAATTATCAAAGGGATAAAGCGCATAAAGCGTTGCAAACCGCCCAACGGCGGGGTCGATTATCCGTAATTCCGTTGTAATAAAACAAAAAAAATTGATTTTAAATAGGAGGATGGGAATAATGAGTAACTTGTCAGGACTTTGTCCTAATTGCGGCAGTAAACTCGTTTATGGCGACGAAGACAAGTCGGTTATGTGTTACGCATGCGACAGTCTGATCAACGTGGGGGATCTTGCGAGCGGCAAATCCACCGCAAGCGCGAGCGTAGGGGGCGCGATCGGCGTTGCCGCGGCTTCGATGATGGGGTTTGACAATCCCGATTCGGGCGTTGTATTTATTGAAAATTTCTTTGAAACGTACGCTTGGAAAGAATATCAGATGGACGCGGAGATCGACATTCCCGAAATTTCCGGCGTTATCAGCAATAATAAAATGAAAAACGGCGCGGTAGCGGCGTCTTGGTATCTCGATTATAAAGGGCTTGCCGTTCCCGTCCGCAAGAAGATAGAGGGCTTGACGGTGATCGCTGAAAAGATCGGCGCGGCGTACAATCCCGACGATTTGACCGAGGCATACGAATCGTACGATCTGTACGTCAACGTCAGCAAGAGATTGATGGAGGAAAAGGACGGCATTTTCAGCCGCTTGGAAAACGCGATCAAGTACGCGGAAAAATTCAAGCTGGACAAAGCAAAGCTGACCGAAATCAAGACGGATATCGAAGAATTGAAAGCGATGTACGACAGAGACGTATGCGTTGTAAACGATATCAGCGAGCTGCCCGCATATTTGGCGGCGCAGGCGGCACTCAACACCGAAAAGAGCAGAGAGCTTGCGATACGCGGTATCGACGCGAAAGCGGCGTACGAAGAGGCGTTGCAGATCTATAACAGCGAAAATCCCGACAAGAGCGGGGCGCTCGTGCTGTTTGAAAGAGTGCGCGGCTACGGCGAAAGCGTAAAGCTCATCAACAATATCAACCAGTTCTATAATTTTGAAGGGGAGCTTTACCGTTTCTTCGGCAAATATTTCATTTTCAAGAACGAATCGTATTTGGCGACCTTGAACGTAAAAGACCTTGGCAAAAAGAAGAGCAAAAAAGAGCAAGAGGCAGAAGCGCAACAACAGGCGGCTGCGCCCAAGGCTTTGTCCTTGTACGGCGTTGAGGACGGCGAACCCTCGAAAGCGCCTATCGTGACGGGTATCGCGCAGATGATTACCTGCTACGGCGGCAAAATCTATTATTTCAAGCTCAATCAGGGCATTTACAGCTACAACGTATACAACAATACGGAAACGCTTATCGACGCGGGCAAGACCGCAGATTATATGCTCTCCGACGGTGAAAAGGTCGGCTATCAGTACGCGCTCGTCAACAACGGTAAGGCATTCCTTGTGAAGAAACGCTCGGTTAAGGAAATGAAACCGGTAGAGGGCGGCAAGAAAGGGCAGATGGTAGAGGTTGCGGACGTTACGCTCAACCCCGAAAGCATTATCGTTGTGGATATGGTGAACGAGATCGCCAAGAAGACGATCCCCGCGATGCAAAAGGTCGTATTCCCCGAAATGACGAAAGAGGGCAGAAAGGTGCTCAACTTGACCAGCCGTATTTTCTATACGTTCGTGGAAAAATCGATCCCCGTACAGGCGAAAGGATGCGGCTCGAAGAAGAAAGAGCCCGTCGTAGAACTGAAAACCAAATTTATGGTTTGCAATTTGGCAACGGGCGAATGTAAGTCGGTTTTGGACGAAAATTGCGAAATCTGCACCGTGTTCAAGGACAAGATCGTGTACGCGTTGCACAAACCCAACAAGTACAACAAGGATATCCTCGTAGTCGATATGGCGACGGGCGAAAGCAACGTCGTAGAATCGAACGTATACCAGTATTTCGACGTGATCGACGGCAAAGTGTATTACCTTGTCGGCAACGACGAATATTGCCCGCTCGTTCGCAACAGCTTTGCAGGCGATTGCCGCGAAGAGATCATGCAGAACGTTGAAAAGATCCTCTGCGATATCGGCGGTTGGCTGTACGTGCGCAAGGGTAAGGGCTTTAATTCCCTGCTCGTTAAGGTCAGCGCGGACGGCAAGAAACGGGTCGTGCTTTGCTCGCAGCTTAAAAAATTCATCGGGTTCTACGGCAATTTGATCTATTACAAGGATTACAGCGATACCCTTCGTTCCGTTCGTATCGACGGTAAAAACAATATCAGCGTTGCGAAGAATATCGACGAGGTTTATCCCATGGAAAAATCCCTGTTCTATACCCGCAAAGAGAAAGTAGGCGGCGCAAAAGAGGCGCTTTCCATCTATAAAATGGACAAAGACGGGCGCAACGTGCGCAAGGTCGTGTTCAACGTAGACAAGGTCGGCTCGGACGAATTGACGTCGAAACTGTATTTCAAGAAGGACGAAACGGCGCGCTTTAAGGTTTACGAACCCAAGAAAGAAAAAGAAGCGGTGCTGATCGATTATCCTTTGCAGAGATATTACGAAATGGATATGAACACCGAGGACGTACAGCTTGTATTGACGGTGGGCTTGCCTCATTCCGAAGAAGTCAAGGCTGGTTGCGGCGGCAAGAAAACGAAGTTCGACAAGATCTACGAAGAAGTTGCCTGGACTCCCAACTACGATTGATAAAAATAAACAAAAAGAGAACGCCCCGTTTGGGGCGTTCTTTGTATATAATAGAGGAACAAAAAAGGCGGTTTATTCCGCCTTTTTTCGCATGATATAATCTTGGTTGACCATACCGCCGCCAAGGTCGATATCGATCACCTCGTCAATGATAAAGCCGTTTTTTTGATAGCATTTTACGGCGCGTTCGTTGCCTTGGTTGACGTTTAAAAGGATATCCTTGCCCCGTTTTAAAAGTTCGGCAAACACCTTTTTCGGATAGCCTTTCCCGCGGGCGGCGGGCAGAAGATAGAGCTTGTCTAAATACACCTCGTTTTCCCGTTCTTGTATCACCAAAACGCCGACGTTTTCGACGTAAAAATACTCGTACCCCTGTATACGGTACGCGTTTAAGGCGTTTTTTGAAAAATATTTATCGAGTAAAAAATCAATTTGCTTTGCGGGCAAAATTGAGCCGTACGTTTCGTGCCAAAGGGGGCGCATAAACGCGTACAAGCCGTCAAAATCCTGCTTACTAAACGCTGTCAACATAGCCTTTCCTCTAAAAGAAGTTCTTTTTTGTATTATATACCAAAAACCCGCCGTTGTCTATCCCTTGAATCAAAAAATTTATACTTTTTAAGGGTTTTAGCCCTCTGTGTGTAATTTTTTGTATGCGGAGGGGGACATGCCGACGTGCTTGGAAAAAAGACGGCTGAAATACAACGCGTTTTCATATCCCACGGCGTTGGCGGTTTCCGTTACGTTATAGTCTTTGGTTTCCAGCAACGTTTTTGCGTTTGCCATGCGAAGAGAAAGCACGTATTGCATCGGCGTTACTTTTACAACTTGTTTAAAACGTCGGAT
>JAFTQY010000019.1 GCA_017462505.1 Clostridia bacterium | reverse complement strand
TTATCGGCGGCGAAACGGCGGAAATGCCCGGTTTCTATCCCGACGGGGAATATGATTTGGCGGGTTTTGCGGTTGGTATTGTAGATAAGAAAAAGGTTATTAACGGCAAGGACATCAAACCCGGCGACGTGCTTATCGGCTTGAAATCGACGGGCGTACATTCCAACGGTTATTCCCTCGTTCGTAAGCTCTTTGGTGACAGCGACAAGGCGGCTTTGGAGGCGTACGACGAAGAGATCGGCGCGTCGGCGGCGGAGGTTTTGCTTAAACCCACCCGTATCTACGTTAAGAGCATTTTGACCTTAATCGAAAAGGTACAGGTAAAGGGTATCGCGCACATCACGGGCGGCGGCTTTATCGAAAATATTCCCAGAATTTTGCCCGAAAACGTTTCGGCGGAAATCGATAAAAATTCCTACGTAGTGCCCCCCGTATTCAAAGTAATGCAAAAGCGCGCGGGGATCACCGACGAACAGATCTACAACACGTTCAACATGGGTATCGGCATGATCGTCTGCGTTGACCCTAAGGACGTAGACGCGGCGATGGAATCCTTGAAAGCAACGGGCGAAGACGTCGTTGTGATCGGTAAAGCGGTTGCTGGCGACAAGAAAGTAATTTTGAAATAAGATATGAAAAAAATAGCGGTATTTGCCTCGGGCGGCGGCACGGATTTTCAATCGGTGATCGACGCCAACGAACGCGAGCAGTTTTGCAAAATTGAATATTTGGTGGCGTCCAAGCCCGAAATCGGCGCGATCGACCGCGCGAACAAGCACGATATAAAACCGCTTGTCTACGACAAGACAAAGTATGCAGACAAGGACGAATTTTACGCGGACGTGATCAAGACCTTGAAAGGGGCGGGCGTGGAATATATCGTCCTTGCGGGTTGGCTGTTGGTCGTTCCCGCGTACTTTATCAAGGAATTTGAAAACGCCATCATCAACATTCACCCGTCCTTGATTCCGTCCTTTTGCGGCATGGGTTATTACGGCTTGCGCGTGCATAAGGCGGCGATCGAATACGGGGTAAAGCTCAGCGGCGCGACGGTGCATTTTGTCGAGGCAGACGTGGACGGCGGCGCGATCATTATGCAGCGTAGCGTACCCGTCATGGCAGACGACACCCCCGAAAGCTTGCAAGCGCGCATTTTAAAGGAAGAGCACGTTATGCTCCCCGAATGCGTAAAACTGCTTTGCGAAGGCAAAATTGAAAAATGCGGACGGACGGTACGCATTCATTAAAAAAGAACGGAGAACGAAATATGAACGTTTTAGTAATCGGTAACGGCGGCAGAGAACACGCGGTCATCGCGGCTCTCAAAAAATCGCCGAAAGTGAATAAAATTTATGCAATGAAAGGCAATGCGGGCATCGCGGAAATGGCGGAGCTCGTCAACGTCGATTATTGCGATATTAAGGCAGTCGGCGACTGGGTCGATCAAAAGGGGGATATCGATTTTACGGTGGTTACCCCCGACGATCCCTTGGCGCTCGGGCTTGTGGACGAATTGCAAAGCCGCGGTCACCGCGCGTTTGGACCTAATAAAAACGCGGCGATCATCGAGGCGAGCAAAGCGTTCTCGAAAGAGCTGATGAAAAAATATAATATTCCGACGGCAAAATACGAAACGTTCTCCGATTATGAAAGCGCGAAAAAATACGTGGAAACGTGCGATATTCCCGTGGTGTTAAAGGCGGACGGGTTGGCGCTTGGTAAGGGCGTTTTGATCTGCATGACGCGTAAAGAGGCGCAGGACGGGCTGAAAGAAATGATGCTCGATCAAAAATTCGGTTCGGCGGGCAACAAGGTCGTCGTGGAAGAATTTTTGGTCGGTCCTGAGGTTTCCGCGCTTGCGTTCACCGACGGCAAGACTGTTAAACCCATGATTACCAGTTGCGACCATAAGCGCGCAAAGGACAACGACGAGGGCTTGAATACGGGCGGTATGGGCACGTTTTCACCCGCGCCGTTCTACGGCGAAAAGACGGAAAAGGAAGTCGTCGAAAAGATCATGCTCCCGACGATCGCGGCGATGAACGCGGAGGGGCGTACCTTTAAGGGCGTGCTGTATTTTGGCTTGATGAAAACGAAAGACGGCATGAAGGTTATCGAATACAACGCTCGCTTTGGCGATCCCGAAACGCAGGTGATCTTGCCCATGCTCAAAACCGACCTTATGGACATTTTCGAGGCGGTCGTGGACGGGCGTTTGGACGAAATCAATATCGAATGGGAGGACGGCGCGTGCGTGTGCTTGGTACTGGCAAGCGGCGGCTATCCCGAACATTACGAAAAGGGCAAAGAAATCACCTTTGGCGATTTGGATAAAGACGTTACCGTATACCACGCGGGCACGGCGAAAAAGGACGGCAAAATCGTCACAAGCGGCGGCAGAGTGCTCGGCGTTGTGGCAAAGGGCGCGGATATCGAGGCGGCTCGTCAAAAGGTGTACGCCAACGCCGAAAAGATACGCTTTGACGGTATGTATTACCGCAAGGATAACGGTATCAAGTACAGAGATATTGCAAAAGAGTAAGGAGCAGATATGATTTACAGAATTTTTGTTGAAAAGAAAGACAACGTACAGGCAAGAAAAGAGGCGGCGGATATCAAGACCCTCCTCAATATCACGACGGAAGATTTCCGTTTGGTGCTCCGTTACGACGTAGAGGGGCTGAGCGAAGAGGAACTTAACGCGGCGATTCCGTCCGTATTCTCCGAACCGCCCGTAGACGACGTATATCTTGAAAATTTGGAAATTCCCGCAGGCTACAAGGCGTTTGCGGTCAGCTATTTGACGGGGCAGTACGATCAGCGCGCGGACAGCGCGGCGCAATGCGTGCAGCTTTTAACGAGAAAGGCTCGTCCCCTTGTAAAATGCGCAAAAATTTACATGGCGAAAGGGGTAACAGACGAACAGCTTTCCGCTATCAAAAAGCACATTATCAACCCCGTGGAAAGCGAAGAGGTCGGTTTTGAAAAGCCCGAAACCCTCGTTCGCGCGACGGTAGAGGGCGCGCCTGTTGCCGACGTGGACGGCTTTATCGACATGTCCGACGACGAAATCAAGGCATACCATAAAAACGTAGGCTTTGCCATGAGCGCGCTCGATTTGGCGTTCGTACGCGATTATTTCAAGAGCGAAAAACGCAACCCGACGGAAACGGAACTCAAAGTGATCGACACGTACTGGTCGGACCATTGCCGTCACACGACGTTTGCCACCGAGCTGAAAAACGTGAAGATCACCTCGAAGAACGAGGGCATTAAAAAGGCGTACCATTTGTACGAGGATCTGTACAAAGAACTCAACGGCGCGCGTCCCGACAAATATCCTTGCCTTATGGATTTGGCGACGATCGCGGCGAAGAAATTGAAAAAGGACGGCGTTTTGGATAACCTCGACGTTTCCGAAGAAATCAACGCTTGTTCGATCGAGATCGAGGCGGAAATCGACGGGAAGAAAGAACAGTATCTCGTCATGTTCAAAAACGAAACGCACAACCACCCGACGGAAATCGAACCGTTCGGTGGCGCGGCGACCTGTCTTGGCGGTGCGATCCGCGATCCTTTGAGCGGCAGAACGTACGTATATCGGGCAATGCGTATCACGGGCGCGTCTGATCCCAGAGAAAAACTGGAAGATACCTTGGCGGGCAAATTGCCTCAGCGCGCTATTACACAGCGTGCGGCGGCGGGTTTCTCGTCGTACGGCAACCAGATCGGTCTTGCTACGGGGATCGTAGA
>JAFTQY010000018.1 GCA_017462505.1 Clostridia bacterium | reverse complement strand
TTTTCCAACTTACTGCCGCGATAAATTTCTTCCAATTGCATCACCGTTTCGTAATGGAAATTGGGTACGTCCATACCGTTTCCGTCCACGCCGCCGCGCAAAATCGCGTGCGCATAGGGATTTCCGTCCGAACGCACTTGATAGTTGCGGTATTTGAATACCTGCGGGCTTTGCGCCGCAAAAATCGAATTGACCAGCGCGATAATGTTCCCGCTCATCGGATTTTTCATACCCACGGGCGCGTCGATACCGCTCGCCACTTGGCGGTGGAGCTGATCCTCTACGCTCCGCGCGCCGACGGCGTGGTAGGATAAAAGATCTTCCACGTACGGCGTGTTTTCAGGATACAGCATTTCGTCCGCCGAAGTCAATCCCGATTCGTTGATCGCCGCAAGGTGCAAAGCGCGAATACTGCGGATACCCCTTGCAATGTCCGCCGCCCCCTCGGGGTCGGGTTGCAAGAACATGCCCTTATATCCAACCCCCTTGGTACGGGGCTTGTTGGTGTAGATACGGGGCACGATAACCAGTCTGTCCTTGACCTGTTCGTTGAGCTTGCCAAGCCGCGAAATATATTCCAGCGTAGGCGCAGGCTCGTGCGCGGAACAAGGCCCGACGATAACGAGCATTTTGTCCGATCTGCCCGCGATCACGTCGCGGACTTCCTGATCGCGCTCTTTTTTGATCTGTTTCATAGCCGCCGTCATGGGTTTTTCCGAAATAAACTCTTCGGGCTCGGGAATAAAATACTGCTTTTCCAACATAATTGTATCTCCTTTCTATTCTCTCTTGTATTATTTTTCTACCTTATTTATAATATAGTCTTTCACGGCGGGCGAAAGGTATTCGTCGATCGCCGTGCCGAATTTCAAAGAATTTCGCACCATGGACGAGCTGACGTGCAACAAATTCTGTCTGCAAGGCAGATATACCGCCGTGATCCTGTCGTCCAGCTTACAGCTCGCATAGAAGTTCGCATTTTCAAAATCCAGATCGGTGCCATTGCGAATCCCGCGCACGTATACGTTCGTATTTTCCCGCGCCATCAATTCCGCCACCGTTCCGTCAAAATCCACCACCCGCACGCGGCAGTCCTTACCAAAGGCAAGGCTAAGCATTTCTTTTCGCTCTTCCACCGTAAAATAGGGGGTCTTGGCGGGGTTGACCATGATTGCCACCACCACCTCGTCGAAAATCTTCAAGCAATCGTTTATCAACGCCTCGTGCCCCAACGTCGGGGGGTCGAACGTCCCTGCAAACACACATTTTTTCTTCGTATTGTTCATACTCTTCACCGCTTATTGTTTACGGAAAAACGTGATATACGTCTTGCCGTATTTCCGTTCGTCGTATTTTTCCAGACCGTCAATCTCGCCCTCGAAAGGTCGGTCGCGCTCGTACACCGCCACGCCGTTTTCCGTCAACAAGCCCCTCTGCGCGATCTTTTCCAGAGCCTTTACGCCGTAATCAAACCGATAGGGCGGGTCGATAAAAATCATATCGAACTGCCCGCGCACACTTTCCAAGCACACCAAATAATCGGCGTTTGATATTTTCGCCTCGTCGCCGTTTACGGGAATTTTCAAGGTCGCTAAATTCTTTTTTAAGATCGCCAAACTGTCCTTTGCAAAATCGTTGAACAGCACTTCCTTTGCCCCGCGCGAAAGACTTTCCAGACCCAACGCACCGCTCCCGCAAAACAGATCCAGCACCCGCGCCCCGTACAGCTTTAACGACAAAATATTAAACAGCGATTCCTTAGCGCGATCGGACGTGGGACGTACGTCCTCGCCCGCAAACTCCGCCAACACTCTGCTCCTGTATTTTCCGCCGATAATTCTCATTGCCTACTCTCCGCGTTTCGCGCTCTTATTTCTTCTTTTTGGGTTTCGTGCCCGGCAAACCGCCGTAGTTGATTTTCTTTGCCTTATTCGCCGCGTCCGCCGCCGCTTTGTCCGCGATCATCTGCCGACGGAGATTTTTGTTGCGGCGCGCGTATGCGCCGCCGATATAAAACGCCGCCGTGACTACGATCGGGAGCAACGCAAATACGATCGTCACAAAATAGCTGATATCGCTACCCGTAAAGTTCGCGTAATACACAGGCACTACCGACCAACCGGACAGCATGATACCCAAAAGCTCGGTTATGCCGATCTTGCCCTGCGCCAACCGCGCGTCGATTTGGGCTTGCTTTACACCCCAAACAATCCCCACGATCACCGTAAACAGCGCAATGATCCCGCCGACGACAAACCCTTTCCAAAGTCGGTACTCCTTGACCTCTTTGTGTTTGGAAATTTTATAGCCCTCGCCATAGAGCTGTTCCGATTTACGGCGGACGTTGCCCGCCGCCAGCATTTCGTATTGCTGACCGCCGTTTGCCCACATGATCAAACCGTTATACGCCGCAGCCGCCACGATACAAACCACCGACCAGACCACTACCGAGTTTTTAAAAACGATTTCGCTTTCCTTGACCTTGATCGTCAGCATCATCAAAATACTGCCCGCGCAAATATACATGATGCCTGACGGCAACGAATCCTTGATCAGTTGCCATACGTACCCTGCGTAAAATTTGAATTTCTTTTTGAAATTTGCCATATCTGTAACGCTCCAAAATTTTTTCTTGTCTGTAAATTAACTTTTATTTCTCCGTACGGGCGTTTGTCCAAACGATACGCTTGTCCGTCACGACCCCGTCCATTTTAATATCGTGTTCTTCCGTAGGCACTTGCCGCAGAATTTGAAAATCAAACCCGTAAGCAAGCCATAGCGTTTCGGGGTGCGCCGCCAAATACCGATCGTAATACCCGCCGCCATAACCAAGCCGCCTGCCCTGCTCGTCCACCGCCAGCATGGGCACGATCGCCACGTCCATATCTCCCTCGTACGCCTCACCGAGCGGTTCGCGTATCCCAAACGCCGAAAGAGCAAGCTCTTCCCCGTATTCCACGGCGACCATTTTCTTGTTTTCCAAGCGCGGACAGTACACCCTCCAGCCCTGTGCGATCAAGCTTTCAATCAGCTTGTCCGTCGGGGCTTCGGACGAAAAGGAAAGATACACAAACGCCCGTTTATCCGTACCCGTCCCCATGCCTTTGCCTTTTAACGCGCTGAAAACGTTATCGACAAGCAGGCGTTCCTTGACGTCGCGGTTTTCGTTTTCGCCCCGCCGCGCTTTCATGTACGAGCGCAACCGTTTCTTGCTTTCGATCAGCTCTTCCGCGTTTTGGGGCGGATCGGTTTCCACAAACCGTAATCTATTCGTTGTCATATACCATCTCCGCACGGCGAGTCGCCGCGCATAAAACCTCGTAAGGGATCGTGCCCGTCGCATTTGCCACCACCTCCGCGTCCGTCAGGATCGGAAAACACTTTCCGCGCGGTATGCGCCCCGCTCTTATACATGCGTCCATACACAAATTGTTTACCTGCGTTTCCCCGCCGAGCAGTCCGTTTTGCCGTTGCCGTAAAAATCCGTCCGCATAACCGCAGCGGCACACCGTCAATTCTTTCGGCGTTTCGCCGGCAAAGGGCTCTTCGCCGTATCCCGCGCCGCCGTAACGGTATCTTCGCGAAGTCGCCGCCGTCGCAAACACCGTCATACCCCGTTCCAACGCGGGCAACGCCCCGCTGTTTAACGCCGAGCCGTCGGGCAAATATCCGTACAGTCCCAACCCGATACGTACCCCGTCAAAGGCAAATTCTTTGCCAAGCAAAGCGCCGTAGGTT
>JAFTQY010000017.1 GCA_017462505.1 Clostridia bacterium | reverse complement strand
TCAGCATTGAAAACGTTTGAGGGGATAAAACCGAGCATAAACAAGAAATCGGTTTTTGCGCCGAGCGCCTTATAGGTGTTCGGCGTGATTTTGTATTCGGTTTCCTTTTTGTGGAAAAAATGCAATAGAAAAATTGAAAAAGCTATTGACAACGCGCGCGGGAAAGTATATAATTTTAGTAACATACTATAATTTTGATAATATAAATCGTTCATTTTGTTTATGTGCTTTTCTTGGAAAAAGTGCTATACTATAAAAAAACGCCGTAATGGCGAAATGAAAAGGTGATATTATGAAAAAAATTGTTATTTTAGGTTGTGAAAATTCGCATGCGAATTCATTTTTGGGCTTTATCCGCGACGACAAGCATTTTGCGGACGTAGAGGTCGTGGGCGTTTACAGCGACGAACAGGACGCGATGGAAAGGGTCGCGAAAGAGTTCAACGTGCCGACGATGGAAAACTACGACAGCGCGGTGGGAAAGGTAGACGGCGTTGTGATCACCGCTCGCCACGGCGACAATCATTATAAATATGCCGCGCCCTATATTCCCTCGGGCGTGCCTATGTTTATCGACAAGCCGATCACGGTGTCCGAAAGCGACGCGCTTGCATTTGCCAAAGCCTTGAAAGACAACGGCGTACAGGTAACGGGCGGTTCGTCCTGTAAATACGACAAGACGGTGCTTGCGCTGAAAGCGGACGCGGAAAACAAGGTTGACGGCGATACGGTCGGTGGGTTTGTTGCTTGTCCGCTCAATTCCAAAATGGGCTACGGCGGGTTCTATTTCTATTCCCAGCACCTTGTGGAAGTGCTCAGCGAAATTTTCGGGCGTTTTCCCAAATCGGTCAAGGCATATGTTTCGGGCGAAAACGTAAACGTGGTTTTCCGTTATGAAAACTACGACGTCAACGGTCTGTTTGCGGAGGGCTGTTTCAGGTGTTATTACGCGGCGCGCACGGCGAAAGACGCCTCGAAAGGGGGCGCGCTGGTGATCGATTCGTCGATTTTCTTGGCAGAGTGGGAAGCCTTCTACGCCTTAATGAACGGCGGCAAGAGCGAGCTTTCTTACGAGGAATTTATCGCACCCGTGTTCGTGCTGAACGCGATCGAGCGTTCGATGCAGAGCGGCAACGAAGAAGAAGTTAAAAAAATTAAATTATAAAAATTATAAGAAAGGAAAGAGCGTATGCAATACAAGACGATGGGCGTTATGCTGGACATGTCCAGAAACGCCGTAATGAAAGTTTCTCAAATCAAAAAATACATAGATTATCTTGCAGCTATGGGCTTTAACGCGTTGGAGCTGTACACCGAGGACACCTTTAAAATCAAGGGTGAGCCGTATTTTGGCTATCTTCGCGGCGGTTATACGGCGGAAGAAATCAAAGAAGTGGACGCGTACGCGGCGAGCAAGGGGATCGAACTCATTCCCTGTATCCAAACGTTGGCGCACTTTACAAATCCGGCTAAGACGATTTGGTTTAAAGAGAATTTGTTGGACTGCG
Source organism: Clostridia bacterium (assembly GCA_017462505.1). Next base: position 16,711 of record JAFTQY010000017.1, on the reverse strand, counting down.
ACGATATTTTGTTGATCGGCGAGCCGAAAGTGTACGAATTTATAGATAAAATGTTCAAAACCCTGTCCGAAAACTTTACTTCGCGCAAGGTCAATATCGGTATGGACGAAGCGCACAACGTCGGGCTTGGGAAATACCTCGAAAGAAACGGCTATCGCAACCGTTCGGAAATCCTCGTCGAACACCTCAACAAAGTGTCGGAAATCGCGGGCAAATACGGCTTTACGTGCCATATGTGGAGCGATATGTTCTTCCGCTTGATCACGGGCGGCGAATATTATATCACGGAAAAGACGAAGGACGTGCACGTGTCTCCCGAGATCATAGCGAAAGTGCCTGAAAACGTTGCGCTTACCTACTGGGATTATTACACGACGGACAAAGATAAATACGATTTGATGTTTGAAAAACACAAAGAGTTTAACCGCGACGTTTGGTTTGCGGGCGGAGCATGGGCTTGGCAGGGGTTTGCCCCCCTCGGCGCATATTCGCTCAAAAGTATGCGTCCTGCCATGGAAAGCGCCCGTGAAAAGGGCATTGAAAACGTCATTTTCACCGTGTGGGGGGACAACGGCAAGGACTGCTCGTATTTTGCGATTTTGCCCACGCTGTACGTGATCCGTCAGTTTGCGGACGGTAACTACGATATGGATAAGATCAAGGCGGATATGAAAGAAAAATTCGGTTGGGATTACGACGAATGGCTCGATCTCGATCTGCCCAACGATTTGCGTGTAAACGGCGTAAAAGACAACAAGTGGAATTGCGTTTGCAAGATCATGGCGTTTACCGATCCGTTCCTGGGTATGCGCGACGTGGACTATGCCTCTTTCGACCGTATTCCGTATGCGCAGTACGGCAAAAAGATTGCCTCGCACGCGAAAAACGCAGGGGAATTTTCCTACATTTTCGATACGCTTTCCAAGCTTTGCGCGTACCTTGAACACAAGGCGGATTTGGGTATCCGCACCCGCGCGCTGTATAAGGCAAACGATACAAAGGGCTTGAAAAAGATAGCGAAGGAATACGGCGAAACGGTCAAGGCTTTGGACGTGTTTGCGGCGGCGCAAAAGGATCTGTGGATGCGCGAAAACAAAGCGTTTGGCTGGGAAGTACAGGAAGTGCGTATCGGCGGTATCCGCGCTCGACTTCTGACCTGTCAAGAGCGTTTGATGGAATACGTCAACGGCAAAATTGATAAAATTGAAGAGCTGGAAGAAGAATTATTGCACAGCCAGTACGGGTTTGGGTATCATCTCTACCACGAAACGTACGGCCCGTCCAACCTTTAATAGGCGGCGTTAGCCAAACAGACTATTGACAAAACGCCGAAAACGGTGTATAATAAAGACAATATTAAAATAGGAGAAAATGTTATGCAAATGACGTTCCGTTGGTACGGCGAAGGTAACGACCGTATCAGTTTGCAGGATATCAAACAGATTCCCGGCGTCAAGGGTATCGTGTGGGCTTTGCACGATAAAATGCCCGGCGAAATTTGGGAAGAACACGAGATCGCGGCGGTAAAGGCGCAATGCGACAAGTACGGCTTTAATATCGACGTGGTCGAATCGGTAAACGTGCACGACGATATCAAGATCGGTCTGCCTACGCGCGATCAGTATATCGAAAATTACATTCAGACCATTCGCAACCTCGCGAAATTCGGTGTAAAGGTTATCTGTTATAACTTTATGCCCATTTTCGACTGGACAAGAAGTAACCTTTTCCACGAAGTTGGCGACGGCTCTACCGCGCTGTTCTATGAAAAGGGCATGATTCAGGACGATTACAACGCGATGGCGAAATACATACTCGATTTCACCGAGAAATACAACATGTCTTTCCCCGGTTGGGAACCCGAACGTATGGCAAAGCTCGATCAGCTTTTCAAGGCGTACGAGGGGGTTGACCACGAAAAACTGTGGGCGAATTTGAAATATTTCTTGGAGGCGCTCATGCCCGTCTGCGAGGAAACGGGTATCAAAATGGCGATCCACATGGACGATCCGCCTTGGGATATTTTCGGCTTGCCCAGATTGCTTGTGGACGAGCCGAGTATCGACCGTTTCTTGAAAATGGTCGATCATCCCTGCAACTGTCTTACGCTGTGCTCGGGCAGCTTGAATGCAAACCCCGAAAACAACGTGGCGGCGATCGTCAGAAAGCATTGCGACCGTATTGCGTTTGCGCATATCCGCAACGTAAAACATTTTGAAAACGGCGACTTTTCGGAGGCGAGCCACCGCGACTGCGACGGCGACACGGGTATTTTGGAAATTGTCAAGGCATACCACGATTGCGGTTTCGACGGGTATATCCGTCCCGACCACGGCAGACACCTTTGGGGTGAAAAGGCGGGTACGGTACGCCCCGGCTACGGCTTGTACGACCGCGCTTTGGGTATTATGTACATGCTCGGCATTTGGGATATGCTGGACAGACTGGACGGTAAAATTTAACCGAAGGCGAAAAGATGAAAGAATATTTGATCGCGGTGGATTTAGAGGGCGTGCACGGCGTTAGCGGTTTGCCTTACGAGGAATCGCCTACCTACGGTATGCCCCGAACGACGGACGAATACAAACGGGCGGTGGCGGCGGCGATAAAGGAAGTCGACGCCGCCCTTGACGAGCTGTTTGCATGCGGCGCAAACAAGGTAATCGTTTGGGATAACCACGGCGGCGGCGGAAATTTGGATTTTTCGCTCGTCGATCCGCGCGCAGAGCAATACGCCCCCGACAACAGCAAACCCCGTATGGAATTTATGAGCCGTTTTGCTTTTGACGGCGTGCTGTATATCGGGTATCATTCGCGGGCGGGGTCGCTCCGCGGGGTAATGTCGCATACGTATAACAGCGTCGAGATACAGTATTATAAGCTCGACGGTAAGCAGGTAGGGGAATTCGATATCGACAGCTATATTGCGGCGCATTACGGCGTTCCCTCGATTTTTGCGGCGAGCGACGACGTTTGCGTGGGGCAGCTTTTGGAAAGATCTCCGCAAACGGAAACGGTTGTGACCAAAATCGGTATTTCCCGAAGACGGGCGCAATTCCGCGACGAAAACGAGGTTTTGGCGGAGATCCGCGCGGGCGTAAAGCGCGCTCTCGCAAAGGATATACAGCCGATAAAGCTCGCGTTCCCTTGCGAAATGGAAATTCGTTATACAAAGCAGGAAATTGCCGAGAAAAATTACGAAAGGCTGTCGGCGAAAGTTCCCGTGCGTTGGGGGGAAGACGCGCATACGGTATGCGCCACGCTCAACGATATAGACGAATTGCGATTGTTTTTATAATCGTGTTTTAACAAAAAAGAAAATTTGAATAGGAGTAAAGAATATGAACGTACCTTTTAACGTAAATTTGGAAAACAAAGTGGTTGCCGTAACGGGCGCAGGCGGTATTATTTGCAGCGAATTTGCAAAGGCTTTGGCGGAATGCGGCGCAAAGGTTGCCCTGCTGGATATCAACTATGACGCGGCGGCGAAAGTAGCGGCGGAAATCGGCGAAAACGCAATTGCGATCCGTTGCAACTGCTTGGATAAGGAAAGCATTATCGAGGCGAAAAAATCGGTAAACGAAAGCTTTGGTGCGGTGAACTTTTTGATCAACGGCGCAGGCGGTAACAACCCCCGCGCGTCCACGGACAACGAAACCATGACCCCCGATTTGGAAGGCGTGAAAGATTTCTTCGCGCTGGAAGAAAGCGGCTTGAAATTTGTGTTCGACCTCAACATCACGTCGGCGTTTTTGGTAACGCAGGTGTTCGCGCCCGACATGATCAAGACAGGCGGCAACATCATCAACGTTTCGTCGATGAACGCATACCGTCCCTTGACGAAGATCCCCGCGTACTCGGCGGCAAAGGCGGGTATTTCCAACTTTACGCAATGGCTTGCGGTGCATTTCGCGCCCTGCAATATCCGTTGCAACGCGATCGCGCCCGGGTTCTTCGTAACCAACCAAAACCGCAGCTTGCTGTTCAACGAGGACGGCACGCCTACCCCCAGAACGGGTAAAATTTTGGCGGCGACCCCGATGAAGAAATTCGGTGAAATTTCCGATTTGATCGGTTGTTTGCTGTGGCTTGCGGACGACAATGCAAGCGGGTTCGTAACGGGTACGATCATTCCCGTAGACGGCGGGTTCTCGGCTTATAGCGGCGTTTAAACGTGCAAAAATCCCACCCGTTGTTCCTTTTCTTGGAACAACGGGTGATTTGTTGTAAAGAAAAGGAAAGGGTATGAAAAAATATATCATCGGTATCGATTTGGGCGGTATGGGCGCAAAGGGCGCGCTGTTTTCTTATGACGGCGAAATGCTCTATCACGACAAGGTAAAAACCTGTAAGGCAGACGGCTTTGAGGGCACGGTGGCGCTGCTTGCGCAGTTTGCTAAGGATTTGGCAAAGGGCGCAAATGTCGAGTATCAGGACGTAGCGGCGATCGGCTTGGGCTCGCCCGGGGTCGTGGATAGCCGCCGCGGTATCGTTCTGCGTTGGAGTAATTTCGACTGGGATAACGTACCTTTGGCAGAGCGTTTGTCGGCGGCGTCTGATAAACCCGTGCGTATTGCAAACGACGCCAACGTAGCGGCGCTTGGCGAGGCAAAATTCGGCTCGACCGCGCAATACCAAAGCAGTATTTTGATTACGATCGGAACGGGCGTAGGGAGCGGTATCGTCTTTGACGGACAGCTTATCGAAGGGTATCGCAGCGCGGGCGCGGAGCTTGGGCACGTGACCATTCGCGAGGGCGGTTTGCCCTGTGCGTGCGGCCGTCGCGGCTGTTATGAAAAATACGCATCCACAACGGCGCTTATCCGTCAAACCCGCCACGCCATGGTAGAGGATTTAAACAGCCTGCTTTGGGAAGAGACGGACGGCAAGATTGAAAACGTAGACGGCAGAACGGCGTTTGCGGCGGCGCGCCGCGGGGATAAAACGGCGCAGGCGGTCATCAATCAGTTCGTAGGCTATCTTTCGGAAGGCATCGCCGATTTCGTCAACATTTTGCGCCCCGAGGCAATCGTCTTGGGCGGCGGCATTGTGGGCGAGGGCGAGGCTTTATTCGAGCCGCTCCGTAAAGCGGTTGACGCCAGAACGTATATCGCCATGGACATCGTGCCCTTGAAAATCGTGGGGGCGGCGCTTGGGAATAAGGCAGGGGTTTACGGCGCGTATTCGATGGCGAAAGAATATTTGGAAAACGAAGGAAAATGATAAAAAAGAGCATAAAAACGCAATAAAAGAGCAGTAAAATCGTATTGCAAAGCCAAGCCATTTATGGTATACTTTTTGTGATATCTTTTATATCGCAAAAAGGAACGGAAACGGATAGAATGAAAAAGAACGTATACATTGAAAACTGGCGTTTGGCGTGGTTGCCCAACGCGCAGGTGAATGGCGAAAATTTAATATTGAAAACGCCCGCGGACGTAGAAAAGGGCGGCTATCAAACGATTGCGGCAAGCGTTCCGGGCAATTTTGAGCTGGATTTTATGCGCGAAGGCTTGATGGACGATATTTATTTTGGCGATAATACCGTCAAGGCGCAGAAAAACGAGAATTTGCACCTGTATTATTTTACCGAATTTACCTACGAGAAACAGGACGGCTTTGACGGCGTGCTTTGCTTTGAGGGCGTAGATACGGCGGCGGAAATTTATTTGGACGGAAAATTGCTCGGCTTTGTCGAGAATATGTTCTGCGAGCACAGATTTTGCTTAAAAGACGTAGAAGAGGGCAAGCATACCTTGCTCGTACATATTTTGCCTGCGGCGATCTATGCGCGGCAATTTGAGTTGCCTGCTATGTGTTTTGGTTTGAAATACAACCACGACGCGGTGCAAATGCGCAAAGCTATGTCCATGTTCGGTTGGGATATTATGCCCCGTATCGTGTCGGGCGGGCTTTGGAAACCTGTATCAATTGAATATCTTCCAAAATCCCGCATTGTCAATCCGTTTACGTACGTAAAGGACTTTATTGACGAAAACAACGTCAGCGTGGAAACGAATTTCCGTATCGAAACGACGGCGGAATATATGTTCGATTTCACCGTGGAAATGACGGCGCGCTGTAAGGATAGCGAATTTAGCAAAAAATACGTGCCGTATACGGCAAACGTGCGCTTTAATCAGCACGTAAACGACCCGTATTTGTGGTGGCCGAAAAACTACGGCGAGCCGAACTTGTACGAAGTCGAACTCGTGTTGTATTATAAGGGCGTAGAGGTCGATCGCGTGCAATACCGCACGGGCTTGCGCCACGTATGGCTTAGACGTACTTCCCGTTCTGGGGCAGACGGAGATTTCTGCTTTATCGTCAACGGCAAACGGGTCTTTGTGTTGGGTACGAACTGGGTGCCCACCGACGCGTTCCCGTCCCGTCACGACGAATATACCCTCCGCGCGATCAAGCTTACGGACGATATCGGCTGTAACATGATCCGCTGTTGGGGTGGCAACGCATACCCCAGCGACGTTCTGTATAATTATTGCGACGAACACGGTATTATGGTTTGGCAGGATTTCGCGCTCGCGTGCGGGCATTATCCCGACGATAAACGCATTTGCGATTTGGTGCGCGAAGAGGTAAAACAGGTGGCAATTCGCCTTAGAAACCACCCGTCTTTGACCCTTTGGGCAGGGGATAACGAATGTGATTCGTTCGTTTCTAATTACTGGCAAGATCACAGCGACGAAAATAAACCGTCGTCCTATCTCAACCCGAATCTTAACGTGCTGACCCGCGACGTGATTTTGCAAGAGCTTAGAAACCACGACGCTACCCGTCCGTATTTGCCCAGTTCGCCGTATATCGACGAGATCGTGTACAAATACGGCATGCCTGCGGAAGACCATCTGTGGGGTCCGCGCGATTATTTCAAGGGGGATTACTACGGCACGGCAGAGGCGCATTTCGCCTCGGAAATCGGCTATCACGGCTGTCCGTCCCCGAAATCCTTGGAAAAATATATTTCGGCGGAGCAAATGCCGAAAAACTCTATTTACGATATTTGCGACAAGCCCGACTGGCTGGTGCACGCGGCGGGAATGGAAACGTGCGTGGAAGAAAATCCGTACGCCTACCGTTTGCCGCTCATGATCAGCCAAGTGGAACGGTTGTTTGGCACGGCAAGCGCCGATATCGACACGTATGCCCGTCAAAGTCAGGTTTCGCAAGCAGAGGCGGTGAAATTCTTTATTGAATATTTCCGCACGGCAAAGGGCAGAAGAACGGGACTGCTGTGGTGGAATATCATCGACGGTTGGCCGCAAATTTCGGACGCGGTGGTGGACTGGTACGGGGTGAAAAAGATCGCGTACGGGTATATCAAGCGTTCGCAAGCGCCCCTGTGCTTGATGTGCGCAGAGCCGAAAAACGGCGTTTTGCCCTTGATCGTTAGCAACGACGCGCAGGAAGAAAAGAGGGTGGAATACACCGTGGAAAACGTAGTCACGGGCGAACGGATCGCAAGCGGCAATTTTACGGTTGCGGCAAACGGTTTGTTGCAGGTGGCGGACTTGCCCAAGCAAAAGGACGGGTTCTATCTGATCCGTTGGACGGACGGAAAAACGGAAGGGGTCAACCATTTCGTTTGCAATATCGGGGATAACTGGACTTGGGAAAGATATTCCGATTGCATGAAAAAAGTCGGTTTCTACGACGAATTTGAAGGTTTTTAATCGAAAATAATAAAAAACCGCCGCGCTTAGGGTAAACGCGGCGGTTTTTGCATGCTGGTCCGTGTGTATAAAAAACGGTATTTTCCGCAAAATAACAAAAAAGAGGTACACGTATGTTTCAACCGTATTTGGACGTTTTGTGGCAGTTTTTAAAGGCGTTTTTGGTCGGCGGCAGTATCTGTATGATCGCGCAGATCATCATCAATTACACCGATTTAACGGCGGGCAAGATTTTGGTTATGTTCATGCTGTTCGGCGTGATCTTGCAGGGCTTGGGCTTGTATGAATATTTGGTGGAATTCGCGGGGGCGGGGGCGACCGTGCCCATTTCGGGCTTTGGTTACTTGCTTGCAAGCGGCGCGATCAAGGGCGCGCAAAAGGGTTTGATCGGCGCGTTGACTGGCTCGCTTTCCGCCGCCAGCGCGGGGATATCCGCCGCCGTTATTTTTTCCTTTTTAATGGCGATGATCTTCCGTTCTAAGAGTAAGAAAAACTAAGGGGACAGGTCGCTTTTATTGCCGAAAATATCCGATTGCAGATAGGTGTCGGGAACTGTGCCCACGATGACGTATTCGCCGACGAGGATCTGCGTCGTCACCGCGAAATTTTTCGTTTTCGACGGCATGACGATACTGATATCCGCAATCACGTTGAGATAGATCGAGTGTTTCGTTTGGTTGATGCCCACGCTTTCAAATACGGACGAAAAGGCGCAGGAAACGCTGCTGACGGGGATAATGCGGAAATGGATACTCGGACCTAAGCCCGCAAACGCCTCGATACCCGTCAACGCGCCCAAGGGCACGGGAATACCGTTCAAGCTCAGGTTTTTGAGGTTGGACTGAGATATGGACGCGGTGTCGCGGGCGATCTTATTGATCTTTAAAGGGTTGGCGGCAAAGGCTACGATATCCCCCTGTTCGTTGCGGGTGATCGTCACCAGATCCTCATACCGCATTTCGTCGCTGAGGGTATAATACACGGCGTCGTTGACCGCCACCGTCGTACTGGCGCGCATGGTTGCCTCGCTGATCGAGATCAAAACCCGCGTGACGTTGCGCTGAAAGTATAAAAACAGCCCGACGGAAAGTAAAATTATAATAAGTACAAAGCACAAAAGTCGGCGTTTGCTAAACAGCCTGCGCCGTCTTTTTTTGCGTTTTTTACCGTATTCAGGCAGGTCGTAACGGGGCTTTTTCACGTTCCTCACGGGCGTAACAAACGGCGGATTTCGGCAAGAATATTCTCCGTGCCGTTTATTTCCTCGTGCTCTTGCAGACGGATAAACAGCTCGGTATCCGCAAACGCTTTCTTGATTTCGGGCACGATTTTTGTAAGATTATCCTGCGGCAGAACGCGGCACAGCCCCTTGTCGCGGAAATACGCGGCGTTCTGTATCTGGTCGCCCCGCGACGCGCGAGAAAGGGGCACGAGAACAGACGGCTTTTTTAAGGCTATAATTTCAAACAAAGCCCCCGCGCCCGCACGGGATAAAACCACGTCGGCGCAGGCGTACGCCCCACCCATGTCCGCGATGAACTCTTCTTGGATATAATTTTTGATATTGCTTTCCACGCGGTTACCCTTGCCGCAGATATGCAAAACCGTGCAAAAATCGGTCAGCTCTTTGATATGCTCGCGGACGGCGTTATTGATCGCCGTGCTCCCGCTCCCGCCGCCGAGGATTAGCAACACCTTTTCGTCGGGTAAAAGATTGTATTGCTTTCGCGCGCTCAGCCGCGAAACGTTAAAAAGACTCCGCCGCAAAGGCGCGCCGACGTGTTTTCCGTTTTTAAACCGCTGTGCGGTTTCGGGAAAGGAAGTCAAAACGAGGTGACATTTTTTCGCCGCCAAGCGGTTGGCTACCCCCGCCGAAAGATCGCTCTCGTGGGTCAGGCAGGGGATGCGCAGTCGCCGCGCCGCGTGGATCACGGGCAGAGCAACGTACCCGCCCTTGGAAAAGACAAGGTCGGGCTGAAAGGTTTTGATGCCGATTTCCGCCTGCTTGACAGCGCGGGAAAAGGCAAAGGGGATTTTGGCGTTTTGCCAAAGTGCGGAAAACCCGCCGTGCCGCCGCAGTTTAGGACAGGAAATCTCGTAATAGGGGATCTTACGGGTAGAAACCAAGCTTTTTTCAATGCCGTCCGTACCCATATAGCACACGTCCGCCTCGCCACTTGCGATAATCTCGTCAAGGATCGCAAGGTTGGGCACGACGTGCCCCGCGCTACCGCCGCCCGTAAAAAGAATTTTTTTCATAATACACCGCCTTAACGCCTAATAATCGTTCAATATTATTATAGACGGCGGGATTTTTGAATATTCCACAAAATAAAATCGCGTAAAAAAACCGACGGCGTATACCGTCGGTTTTGTGCAAGGAAAGGAAAATTATCGATACAGAGCAGTCACTTTTTCGGCGTAGTCGGCAACCCGCTGACACAGTTCCTTGGGTGCAACGACTTTCATTCCCGCGCCAAGGCTGACGATTTTTTGCACCAAGCTATCGTCGTCGGGCAGGGTGACTTCCGCTTGCCATTTCCCGTTTTTATATTGCAAATTTTCCACACCCAGCCAGTCCTGCGCGTCAGCAAACGCGCTCTCGTCCACGTCGAAAACCGCCGTCACCGTCCTTTCGTTCGTCCAGTAATTCAAGGGGATATCCTCGCGCGCAAAGGGGCGTTTTACAAAGGTTTCGTCCGTTTTCAAGGCGGCAAAAATACGCCCCAAACGGAAGAGACGAAAGGCGCGCTGTTTATGACAAAACGCAAACACGTACCACACGCTTTGCTTAAAAACAAGCACGTGCGGCTCTATTTTTCTTTGCGTTTTTTCGCCCATGCGGGAACGGTATTCGATATCCAAAACGATCTTATCGCGGATACATTCTTCGACGAGGCGCACCTTTTCCGAAAAGGTATGGGTATCCCCCCAAGTGCCGCCGTCCACCAAGATATTCCCGATCTCGCCCGATAAGGTCAAATCGCGGATCTCCGATTTTACCTGCGCCGACAGCTTGCGCTTTGCGTCCAAAAACCGTTGTTGCGGGAGCTGGGAATACATAGCGGAAAGCGCCTCGATCGCCGCCTCGTATTCGTCCTTGGTCATAAAGCCCATCGGCAGTTTGTAATTGTCCGAGATATAGATACCGCCCTCTCTGCCCTGCTTGACGTACACGGGCAAGACGGTGGACATCAAATCGACGTACCGATACACCGTCCGCGGCGAGATTTCGTATTTTTCGGCAAGGTAATTCGCCGTCACCTTGCGCTTTGCCAAAAGGTCGAACAAAATCGAGATCAAAATGTAAAATTTCATAAATCTACCCCTGCTTGCGAAAAAAGTTTATTTTTTTCTGAAAATATTTTAACATATATGACAGATGTTGTCAAGTTTTCTGTGCTATTCTATGCTTGCAAAAATCAAAAAGGCGGACGAAAAACATGTTATATTTTGACGAATACGTGACGAAAATGGAAGAAAGACGGGCGCGGGAAAAGCGCGCGGCGTGCAACGCAAAAATCGCGCAGGGACTGCGGGAAAGAACGCACGCGCAGGCGGTGGCGGAGCTGTACGCGGGGCTGACGTTCGTGGGCGGCGTTTCGGACATTTTGCCGCCCGTAGAGGCGGAAAACCGTCAAAGCCTTGTCTTTTAAGACAATTTCTTTCCCTTAGCCGCGAAAAAAAGGGCAAAACGCTTGACAAACGCGCGGAAAAAGTGATACAGTATTGCATATAGCTTGCTCTGGAAAAGAGAGGCGAACAAAGGAGTATATACAATGGCAAACGTAATGGACACGCTCCGCGCGCGCGGTTTTGTAAAACAGACGGTTTTTGAAGAAGAGCTGTATGAAAAGCTCGGCAAGGAAAGCGTGCCTTTTTATATCGGGTTCGATCCCACGGCGGATTCGTTGCACGTAGGGCACTTTATGCAGTTGATCGCTATGCACCACATGCAACAGGCGGGGCACAAGCCCATCATTTTGATCGGCGGCGGTACGGCGATGGTCGGCGACCCGTCGGGCAGAACGGATATGCGTTCGATGATGACGAAAGAAACGATCCGTCACAACGTCGAATGTTTCAAAAAGCAGATGGCGCGCTTTATCGATTTCGAGGGCGAAAACGCGGCGATCGTCGTGGACAACGGCGACTGGCTGCTCGATTTGAATTATATCGAATTTTTGCGCGAGATCGGCACGCATTTTTCCGTCAACAAAATGCTGACGGCGGAATGCTTTAAGCAACGCTTAGAACGCGGGCTTTCTTTCTTGGAATTTAACTATATGCTGATGCAGGGCTACGATTTCCTTGTGCTGTACAGAAAGTACGGCTGTCAGTTGGAGCTTGGCGGCGACGATCAATGGAGCAACATTTTGGCGGGCGCTAACCTCATTCGCGTTAAGGAGCAAAAGCCTGCGTACGCAATGACGTTTACCCTTTTGACGACTTCGGATGGCAAGAAAATGGGCAAAACGGCAAAGGGCGCGGTTTGGCTGGACGAAAACAAGACCACCCCGTACGAATTCTATCAGTACTGGCGCAATATCGCGGACGAGGACGTGGAAAAGTGCATGAAATTGCTCACGTTCTTGCCTTTGGAGCAGATTGCAGAGCTTTGCGCGCACCGCGACGAGCGTATCAACAAGGCGAAAGAGGTTTTGGCGTACGAGCTGACGAAAGAGGTGCACGGCGAAGAAAAGGCGAACTTGGCGCAGAGCCAAGCAAAGGCGGCGTTCGGCGGCGCGGACGCGGAACTGTTGACTAAGGAAGTATCGGACGTAGCTACGGTCGTAGACGCGATGGTTGCGGCGGGCGTTGCAAAATCCAAGGGCGAGGCAAGACGTTTGATCGAACAGGGCGGCGTTTCCGTAGACGATACTAAGGTAACGGACGCGAATATGCCCATTCCCTCTAACGAATTTGTTTTGCACAAGGGTAAAAAAGTACATCTCAAAGTGGTGGTAAAATAAGATAAAATCAGGGCGGCGGAAGAAAATTTCGCCGCTCGCTTTATTGACAAGAACATGCGCTTGTGCTATAATGGAAAAAAGCGGAAAAAGGAGCGGAAGATGGGAAAATCGGTACGGACGGTGTTTAGCCGTCACGAGAGCGAAAAAATCATAGAAAAATCCCGATTTATCACCTTTTCCGCGCACGTGGAGAGTGAGGAAGAGGCGCGCGCGTTTATCGCGGAGATCCGCTCGAAACATTCCCTTGCGACCCACGTATGTTATGCATTTGTTTCGGATAAGACGGGGCATTTGCAACGCTTTTCGGACGACGGCGAGCCGCAGGGCACGGCGGGCGTCCCGATTTTAGAGGCGTTAAAGGCGAAAAAGCTGTTTGAAACGGCGGTAGCGGTCGTGCGGTATTTCGGCGGCGTAAAGCTGGGAGCGGGCGGGCTGGTGCGCGCCTATTCGTCGTCAGCGGCGGAAAACCTCGACGGGGCGGATATTCGCCTTTTGGAAATGTGCGAGGAATATACGCTGACCGTCGATTACACGGGCATTGACGGTGTGCAAAAATACCTTTCGTCGCATACCTGTACCCCCCTTTCCACCGATTACGGCGAAAAAGTTTCCTTTACCGTGGCGGTGAAAAAAGCGGAAGGGGAAAGCTTTATCCGCGCGCTTGTCGATTATATGCAGGGCAGAGTGTCTTACGAAAAGGGCAAGGCATACTACGTGCCGTTTAAGGAATAAGAGCCTTGTAAAAACTACGAACAACAAAAGGAGGAAACTCTATGAAATATTGTACTTTACGGGACATGTACGCGTCGTCAATCGTGATGGGCTGTATGCGTATCGCGGACAAGCCTTTGGAACAGACGGAAAAGGTCATGGTCGAGGCAATGGGCGCGGGCGTGAACATGTTCGACCTTGCCGACGTGTACGGTGCAGGGAACAGCGAAAAGGTGTTCGGCGTGGCGATCCGCGATCTTGGCGTAAACCGCAAGGATTATATTCTGCAAACCAAGTGCGGTATCCATAAGGACGAAAACGGCAAAATCGTCGGTTTCGACTTTTCCAAGGAGCATATTTTGTCCTCCGTCGAGGGGAGCTTGAAACGGTTGAACACCGAATATATCGATATTTTGCTACTGCACCGTCCCGACACGCTGGTCGAGCCAGAAGAGGTTGGCGAGGCGTTTGAAAGACTTCGCGACGACGGCAAGGTAAAGGCGTTCGGCGTTAGCAATTTTTCCGCAACGCAGATGCAGCTTTTCCGCGCGTCGGGGATCGAGATCGTGGCAAACCAAATGCAGTTTTCGCTTGGGCATACCGCTCCGATCGACGCGGGCTTTAACGTCAATATGTACAAGGACGAATCGGTGGCGCGCGCGGGCGACGTGCTGGAATACAGCCGACTTCGGGGTATCCCCTTGCAGGCTTGGTCGCCCCTTCAATACGGTTTTTTCGAGGGTGTGTTTATCGGCAACGAAAAATTCCCGATCTTAAACGCAAAGCTTGCGGAAATCGCTGAAAAATACGGGGTTACGACGACGGCTGTCGCGTTTGCGTGGATCTTGCGCCACCCTACCTTTAAACAGGCGGTTACGGGCACGACCAACCCCCAACGCATGAAAGAAATTTGCGCGGCGGCGGATATTACGCTGACCCGTGAAGAGTGGTACGATCTGTATCTTGCCACGGGCAAAATATTACCATAAAGGACGTAAAAAATGGACGTTATTGCATTATATCAACAATGGTTGGAAAAAACCAAAGACAATAAACAAATCTATGATGAATTGCTTGCCGTACAAGGGGACGAAAAAGCGATCGAGGATCGTTTTTACAAAGGTCTTGCGTTCGGTACGGGCGGACTTCGCGGCGTGCTCGGCGCGGGCACGAACCGCATGAACGTATATTCGGTGGGCAAGGCTACCCTTGGGCTTGCCGATTACCTTTTGAAAAACGCGGACGGACAACCCGTCGGCGTGGCGATCGCGTACGACAGCCGCAATATGTCCGCAGAGTTTGCCTATCTTGCGGCGCAAATTTTGTCGGCAAAGGGCATTAAGGCGTACCTGTTTGCAGAGCTCACGCCCACGCCCGTGCTCTCGTTTGCGGTACGCTATTTAAAAGCGGACGCGGGTATCGTCATCACGGCGAGCCACAACCCCAAGGAATACAACGGGTATAAGGTGTATAACGGGCTGGGCTGTCAGATCACCGACGGCGCGGCGAAAGAGATCACGGCTTGCATTGAAACGCACGGCTATTTTGACGAATACACCCCCGACGAAAGCCTGATTACCTATCTCGGCGAAGAGGTAAAACGTGCGTTTTTGGACGCAATCAAGGCGTTTTCGCTCTCCGAAATCACGGCGGAAAATGTGCCGTCCGTGGTGTATAGCCCCCTGCACGGTACGGGACGAAAGTACGTACAGGCGATTTTGAAAAAGCTCGGCGTGACCGCTTTGCATACGGTGGCGGAGCAGGAAGAGCCAGACGGGAATTTTACGACCTGTCCCTATCCCAACCCCGAAGAAAAGGCGGCGCTTACTTTGGCGCTCCGCGACGCGGAAAAATGCAAATGCGACCTTGTCATGGCGACCGACCCCGACGCGGACCGTATCGGTATCGCGGTGGCGAACGAAAAGGGGGAATACGTCCTTTTAAACGGCAACGAAACGGGCAGTATTTTGCTCTATTATATCCTGTCGAGAAAGCGTGAAACGGGCACGCTCGGCACGTTGCCTACCGTCATCAAAACGATCGTTACGACGGATATCGTGTTCGATATCGCCAAGGATTTCGGCGCGGAAGTCAAAGAGGTTTTGACGGGCTTTAAATATATCGGCGAGGCGCTCGAAAACACCGACAATTACGTGCTCGGCTTGGAAGAAAGCTACGGCTATCTCGTCGGCACGCATGCGCGGGATAAGGACGCGGTGTCTGCGGCAATGCTTATCGTAGAGGCGTGCGCGTATTTCAAAGGACAGGGCAAGAGCTTATATACCGTCCTTTGCGAAATTTACGAAAAATACGGCTATTACCGCACCGATCTGTTCTCGATTTCTTTGCCGGGTAAGGACGGCATGGAAAAAATGAAAGAAATGCTGGCGGAAATCCGCAAGAACCCCGAAAAGACGTTCGATGGCAAAGCGTTTGCGTTTGCGGATTTTGCGGCGGGGCTGTTCGGCTTGCCCAAGAGCGACGTTTTGCGCTTTGTCAACGATACCTACCGCGTACTCATTCGCCCCAGCGGCACAGAGCCGAAAATGAAGGTGTATTTGCAGGTCAAGGGCAGCTCGCCCACGGACGCGGAAGAGAAACTGTCCGCGCTGGCAAAGGCGGTAAAAACCGAGTGGATCGGTGGATAAAAACAACCCCAAAAAGCGCGCTTTGCGGCGGCTACGCCGATAAAAGTGAAAAAAAGGGGTAAAAAACCCCGTTTAATTGTGCAAAATATACAATAGGACCTATGAAGTTTGTGGAAAATGTCCATTGTAAAAATTTTGAAAATATAGTAAAATGTTAGTAATGAAAAAATGATAATCCATTTGGAGGAAAAAGATTATGGCAGGACTTTTGCTGAAAGGCATTAACAAAGTGTACCCTTCGGGCGTACAAGCAGTATTCGATTTCTGTCTCGATATCAGAGATAAGGAATTCATCGTATTGGTAGGCCCTTCTGGTTGCGGTAAATCTACGACCCTTCGTATGATCGCAGGCTTGGAAGAAATTTCCAGCGGTGAACTTTACATCGACGGCAGACTCGTAAACGACGTTGTTCCCAAGGACAGAGATATCGCGATGGTATTCCAGAACTACGCGTTGTATCCCCACATGTCCGTATACGACAACATGGCGTTCGGTTTGAAACTCCGCAAAGTACCCAAGGAAATTATCGATCAGAAGGTTAAGGCTGCGGCTGAAATCCTCGGTATCACCGATTACCTTTCCAGAAAGCCCAAGGCATTGTCCGGCGGTCAAAGACAGCGTGTTGCGCTCGGCCGTACGATCGTTCGTGAACCCAAGGTATTCTTGCTCGACGAACCTTTGTCCAAC
>JAFTQY010000016.1 GCA_017462505.1 Clostridia bacterium | reverse complement strand
GCATACGTCGTGCCCGCCAAAGCGCAGCTGCCCAAGGGACATTCTTCGTTCATGCGCGCCACCGCGTCGTTGATACGTCCGATATCCCTGCGGAGCATCATAGCGTACGCCAAAAGATGATGCCCAAAGGACACGGGCTGTGCGCGTTGCAAATGGGTGTACCCGGGCGCGATCGTTTCCGCGTTTTCCTCTGCTTGATCGACGATCGCCTCGATCGTTTCTTTGATCAGCGAAACCACATTTTCCGCCTCGTCGCGAAGATACAAGCGGATATCCACCGCCACCTGATCGTTACGGCTGCGCGCGGTGTGCAAACGCTTGCCCGCATCGCCAATACGCTTGGTCAGTTCCCCCTCGATAAACATGTGAATATCCTCCGCGCCGTTGTCAAAGGTGAGAACGCCGTTTTCGATATCCGCCTTGATCGCCGTCAAGCCGTTCACGATCAAAGTAAGATCTTCCGCCGACAAAATGCCTACGCTGGCAAGCATTTTTGCGTGCGCGATTGAGCCGCGAATATCCTGCGCGTACATACGGCAATCGAACGAGATCGAGGAATTAAAATCGTCTGCTTTTTGATCGAGCGCCTTTAAAAAGCGCCCTGCCCACATTTTTTCCATAACTTTAAAAAACACGCTTTGCCTGCCGCGCATGCGACAGGCAATAGCTTTCCTTTATTTTTTGAATGATTTGACTTCGTCATGAATTGGCAAGATGATCTTGCCATGAATTGAAAGGCGTTGCCTTTCATGAATTGACGGCTATGCCGTCATTGCGGTAATATTTCCATAATGCAAAACAAGGTTTTGCAATTCATGTCCACAGGACAATTCATGTTCGTTAGAACAATTCATGCCCCGCAGGTGCAATTCATTTATTTATTATTTTTCTGGTTGACCTGCGCCTGCACCTTAATCGGCAAACCGAACAGTTCGATAAAGCCCGTAGCGTCCGCTTGGTTGTATACGTGGTCCTCGCCGAACGTCGCGATCTCTTCCGAATACAGCGAATAATCGCTCCATGCGCCCGCCTTGATGATGTTGCCCTTGTACAGCTTTAAGCGCACTTTACCCGTTACGTTTTCCTGCGTCTTGTCTACGAATGCCGTCAACGCTTCGCGCAAGGGCGTGAACCATTGTCCGTTGTACACAAGCTCTGCAAAGCAAACGGAAAGCTCCTGCTTTTTGTGCGCCGTGTACTTGTCAAGGCAGAGCGTTTCCAAATAGCTGTGCGCCTTATACAAAATTTCACCGCCCGGGGTTTCGTATACGCCGCGGCACTTCATGCCAACCAAACGGTTTTCTACGATATCCAACAGCCCGATACCGTTTTCGCCGCCCACTTTGTTGAGGGCAAGGATAATGTTTTTCGCGCTCATCTTTTCGCCGTTCAGCGCAACGGGTTTACCCTTTTCAAATTCAATTTCTACGTACGTAGGCTTGTCGGGAGCTTGCAAAGGGGATACGCCCATTTCCAAGAACCCTTCCTTTTCGTACTGCGGTTCGTTGCCCGCGTCCTCCAAATCCAAGCCCTCGTGGCTCAAATGCCAAAGGTTTTTGTCCTTGGAATAGTTCGTTTCGCGGTTGATCTTCAAAGGCACGTTGTGCGCCTCTGCGTAATCGATCTCTTCTTCACGGGATTTGATCGACCATTCGCGCCAGGGCGCGATAATCTTCATATCGGGAGCAAACGCCTTGATCGTCAGTTCAAAACGCACCTGATCGTTCCCCTTACCCGTACAGCCGTGACAGATCGCGTCCGCACCCTCTTTCAATGCGATTTCCACGATACGCTTTGCGATAACGGGACGGGCAAAGGACGTACCCAAAAGGTATTCTTCGTACTTTGCGCCCGCCTGCATGGTGGGGATAACGTAATCGTCCACAAATTCGTCCGTCAAGTCCTCTACGTACAGCTTGGACGCGCCCGTCTTTAACGCCTTTTCTTCCAAGCCGTCCAGCTCGTCCGCCTGACCGACGTTGCCACTGACCGCGATCACCTCGCAGTTGTTGTAATTTTCTTTCAGCCAAGGAATGATAATCGAAGTGTCCAAACCGCCCGAATAGGCAAGCACTACTTTCTTGATGTCTTTTTTATCCATGATCCTTTCTCCTAAAAACTATTATTTTTGATTTTTTGTGCGGCGCGGTCGGTTTTGTTTTTCCGTGCCGTTGTATTTATATTCAATTTATGCACTCATTATACACCCGAAAAAATCCTTTGTCAAACGGTTTTTATCCTTTATTTTATAAAACTTTCAAATATTTTTGGATATTTTCTGTATATTGCGTATAAATGTATAAAATACTGAATATTTTTTAGTTTTTGCATAAGTCGGCGTAAATTTCTTCGGCAAACCTTACCGACGCCATCGCGTCCTTGCCATAACCGTCCGCGCCGATTTTCTTTGCGTATTCCTCCGTGAGCACCGCGCCGCCCACCATAATTTTTACCCAAGGGGTCTTTTCGCGAAGAAGCGCGATCGTTTCCTCCATCGACGGCAGGGTCGTCGTCATCAGGGCGGACAAACCTACGAGCGGCGCGCCCGTTTCCGCTACGCAATCCGCCACCTTTTCGGGGGGCACGTCCCGACCGAGATCGAGCACTTCAAAGCCGTAATTTTCAAGCAGCGTCCCGACGATATTTTTGCCGATGTCGTGGATATCCCCTTTCACCGTCGCCAGCACGATCTTGCATTTTTTCGCGCTCTCTCCGCCGCTTGCGAGCATGTGCGCCTTGATTTTCTCAAACGCCGCTTTCGCCCCCTCCGCGCTCATGAGCAGTTGGGGTAAAAAGGTACGTTTTTCCTCGTACGCCTTGCCCACTTCGTCCAAGGCGGGCACGATTTCGGTGTTGACGATTTCTAAGGCGGGCATATTTTGCAACAGCCGTTCGCACTCGATCGCCGCGTCCGTTTTCAAGCCGCGCACGATCGCCCGTTGCAGACCGGATTTTTTGTCGTCCGTCGCCGTTTTGCCAACCGCCGCGAACGTGACAGCCGTAGGCGTTGCCATAGGCAAAACTTCCGTCGCAAAGCGGATATATTCGCCGCAGTTTTCGTCCGTGCCCTTTAACGCGTTGAACGCGTAATAGGTCTTTAACATTTCGACGGAATTGGGATTGAGGATCGCCGCCGTCAAACCGTTTTCCAGCGCGAGCGCAAAGAAAGCCGCGTTCACCGTTTCGCGCGAAGGCAAGCCAAAGGACACGTTGGACACGCCAAGGGAAGTTTTTATCCCCCTTTCGTGCAAAATACGCAGGGCTTGCAGAGTGGTTTTCGCCGCGTTTTTATCCGCGCTGATCGCCATTGCCAACGGGTCAACGATCATATCCTTTTCGTCGATACCGTACGTTTTCGCCGTCGCGATGATCTTTTCCGCGATCGCCACGCGCCCGTCCGCCGTTTCGGGAATACCGCTCTCGTCCAAGGTCAACGCCACCACAACGCCGCCGTATTTTTTCACGAGCGGAAACACCGCCGCCATACTTTCCGCCTTACCGTTGACGGAATTGACGAGGGGCTTGCCGTTGTAAAGCCGCATGGCGCGCTCCATGGCTACGCTATCGGAAGTGTCGATTTGCAAAGGCAGATCGATAACCGCCTGCAATTCCTCGATATAGCGGGGCAATTCTTCCTTTTCGTCGATCTCGGGCGAGCCGACGTTGACGTCCAAAATATGCGCGCCCTTTTCCTGTTGCGCGATCCCCTCCGCCAAAATATACGCCGTGTCTTTTTCCTTTAACGCCTGTTTAAAACGCTTTTTGCCCGTGGGGTTGATACGCTCCCCGATCAGCACGGGACGGTCGAAATCCACCGCGTGCGTGTACGAGGAAACGCAGGTTATTTTCTTGGTTTTTATCGGCAGAGCCGACAAAGCTTTCGTCGCCGCCACCGTCGCCGCGATATATGCGGGAGTCGTTCCGCAACAGCCGCCGACAAGCCGCGCGCCCTTTTGCACAAACGCCGCCATACACTCGGCAAATTCCTGTTCGTCGATATCGTAACGGATAGTATTGCCGTCCGTGATCGGCAAGCCCGCGTTCGGCTTTACCAAAACGGGTACGCTTGCCCGCGCGAGCAGTTCGTCCACTACGCCCGCCATCTGTTTCGGTCCAACCGAGCAGTTGACGCCGATAACGTCCGCGCCCAAGCCCTCTAACATAGCGACCATCGCCGCGGGAGTAGCCCCCGTCATCAGCTTGCCGTCCTCGCCATACGCGCAGGATACGAACACGGGCAACGAAGTGTTTTCCTTTGCCGCCAGCACCGCCGCTTTCGTTTCGTACGAATCGCCCATGGTTTCTATCAAAATGCAATCCGCGCCGTACCTTTCGCCAATCCGCGCCGTTTTCGCAAACGTTTCCACCGCCTCTTCAAAGGCAAAATCGCCGTAGGGCTTTAACAGCTTTCCCGTCGGCCCGATATCGAGAGCCACGAATTTTTGTTGCTTACCGACCGAAGTTTCCGCCGCCGCGCGCACGTTTTCCACCGCCGCTTTTACGATTTCGTCCAGCTCTTTTTCGGTAAATTTCAGGATATTCGCGCCGAAAGTATTCGTCGCGACGATATTGCTCCCCGCGTCAAAGTACGCGCGGTGAATATCCCGCACCGCCTCCGCGTGGGTCAAATTCCACCGTTCGGGCAGCTCCCCTAAGGGCAGCCCCGCCGCTTGCAGCAGCGTGCCCGTACCCCCGTCCAAATACACGGTATTTTGTTGTAAGAATTCTCTTACGTCCATACTTTAATCCTTTCTAAATTCGCAATCCTTTTGATTGCAGGCTTGGCAATGCGTTCCCTCGCCCCTCTTTTCGCAACCGCTTTTTATCCCGAACGCCGCCGTCACCGATTTCGTCGGCGACATTAAAAAGCTGTCCGTCAGCGTTACGCCGATATGCTTTGGCGGGTTTAATAACGCAAACATTTCCCTTTGCACGGTCAACGGAAAATCGCCGTAGCCAGGGCTAAACCGCCGCCCCGATTGCCCGTTGCCCCTTTGTTCTTCACAAAATTTATCACACAGCCGTTCGATACGCTCCGCGCCGATCGCTTGAAAAAGCAAAGCTTTCGCCGTCGATACGCTGGCGTAACGGTTGATCAGCCGATCGATACCCAAGCCCACCGTCGCCGCAAACACCGTGATATTTTCGCAACCGTCCGTCCACGTGCTCGCCGTTTCGCCCTGCGGGAAGATATCAAAAAATTCCGTCCGCGTCAACGTAACGTAACAAACGCGGGGCGTAAACACGCCGTCGCATTCTGCCAAACATTCGTCCAACAGTTCTTGCAAACGCTCGTCCGTTTCCCCGCGCGCGCCCGCGTACCGCAAAATCTCACGGCGGTCGTAATCGGGCAACGCCGCATACGTTTTTACAGAAACCGCCTTACGCATTTTTGCCTATGATATCGGACAGATTTTGCCCTATCGCCGCCGCCACGTCGGGCTTGTTCATAGAATACACGTGCACGTTCGTCACGCCGTTGGCAAACAGGTCGATAATTTGATCGGTCGCGTACGCGATACCCGCCTGTTTCATCGCCGCGCTGTCCCCGCCGAATTTATCCACGAGCGATTTAAAGCGTTGGGGCATAAACGAACCCGAAAGCTTGATTGCACGCTCTACCTGCTTGGCGTTGGTGATGGGCATGATCCCCGCCACTACGGGCACGGTGATCCCTGCCTGACGGATCTTGTACAGGAAATTGTACAAAAGATTGTTGTCGAAAAACATCTGCGTCGTCAAAAATTCACAGCCCGCGTCCACTTTTTCTTTCAGGTATCGGATAT
>JAFTQY010000015.1 GCA_017462505.1 Clostridia bacterium | reverse complement strand
GCCCTCAAGACATTCATCGCCTTTTCTCTGTTTTTAAGCTGAGAACGCTCGTCTTGGCAGTTAACTACGATATTGAGTGGCAAATATGTAATTCTTATTGCCGTTTCAACCTTGTTTACGTTTTGTCCGCCAGCGCCGCCAGAATGGAAAATATCGATACGGATATCCTTGTCGTCGATCACGACCTCTACCTCTTCCGCCTCGGGCAGAACGGCGACCGTCGCCGCCGAGGTATGGATACGCCCCTGCGTTTCCGTCGCGGGCACACGCTGTACGCGGTGCACGCCGCTTTCGTATTTTAAGAGCTTGTACGCTCCCGCGCCCGTCACGTTATAGATCGCCTCTTTCATGCCGCCAAGCTCGGTGGCGTTGACGTCGATCTCTTCCACGCGCAGACGGTGCGCCGCGCAATAGTTCAGATACATGCGGCAAAGCTCCGCCGCAAACAGAGCCGCCTCTTCGCCGCCCGTGCCCGCGCGCACCTCTAAAATACAGCTCCTTTCGTCGTTTTTGTCCTTGGGCAAGAGCAAAATTTTCAGCTCGTCCTTGATACGAGGCAAGCGTTCTTTACACTCGTACCCCTCGTCCAAGAGCATCTTTTTCATCTCTGCGTCCGTTTCGATTTCGGCGAGCGCAAACGCGTCGTTCATCTGCCGTTCACATTCGGTGTATTCGGCGAATTTTTCCACCGTTTCCGTCAGGTCGGATTGCTCCTTAGAATACTTCTGCCACGTACCCATGTCCGCGATCACGGCGGGATCGGACAGTTTTTCCGATAAAAATTCGTACCGTTTTTTAATATCGTCGAGTTTCTTAAACATAGTTTTTAAAATAATTTGAACGCTATGCGTTCATGATTTGGCTTACGCCATGAATTGAAAACTTTGGGTCTTCATGAATTGCCGACTCTGTCGGCATTGCGGAAGTATTTATAACGGTCATTGCGAAGATACGCCACGAGATTGCCGCGTTTCACTCGCAATGACGGCGTGGCGTATCTGTGGCAATCCCATAAAAATCTCAGCCACAATGCAAAACAACGTTTTGCAATTCATGCGCAAAGCGCAATTCATGAAACTTTATTTCAATTCATGCACCTACGGTGCAATTCATTTTATATAACGATCTTCACGTAACGGTCAATACCGTTAAAATCTTTCACGATCATCGAATAGCTGCAATTTTTAAACAGCTTGACGACCTTTTTCGCCTCGCCTTCGCCCACTTCCATAATCAGCATACCGCCGCGCGTTAAACGCTTGGGCGCGCCCTCGGCGATCCGTCTGTAAAAATCCAAACCGTCCTCGCCGCCGTCGAGCGCCAAACGGGGCTCGTGATCGCGCACTTCCCGTTGCAGAGTTTCGATCGTCGCCGTCGGGATATACGGGGGGTTGGTTACGATAATATCGAACTTGCCGCGCACCTTTTCAAACAGGTCGGACTGCACAAATTTAATATCTCTCGCGTCGTTGCGCTTTGCGTTTTCTTTCGCTACTTCCAGCGCGTCCGCGCTGATATCCACCGCCGTCATCTTGACCTCGCGGTTGTATTTTTCCAGCTCCTTAAACGCGGCGATCGCGATCGCGCCGCTGCCCGTGCAAAGATCCAAAATGCTGTTCCCTGCTTCCGCCGCGCCGACGACCATCATCACCAGCTCTTCCGTTTCGGGACGGGGAATCAACACACGTTCGTCCACTTTCAGGGTGTACCCGCAAAAATCGGTATCGCCGATAATATACCAAAGGGGTCTGCCCGTCAACCGTTCGTCCGCGATACGTATGATCTCTTTCGCCTCCGCTACGCGCAAGATCTTTTCTTCCGTCGCTACCGAGCTTTTCGGTATCTTTAAGGTCAGCGCAAAGATCCATTCCGCCTCTTCGCCGTCGATATCGCTCGCCGCGAAACGCTTTTTGGTGTTTTTGAGAAATAGGGACATCTTGCCCGACGTCGCAAAGACGCGCTCGGGGATCGTCTGATCGGCGTCCATCGCCAACACCGTTTCAAACGCCGTGATCGCACATTCGATCATGCCGTCCTCAGGCTCGCGCGTGGTCAAACGCTGCAAAAGCAACCCGGGGAATTTGAAAATGATGAAAAATTTATTATCCGTTTTCGCCAAAAGGCGCAAGATTTCATAGGAAATACCCGCGATCAAGGGCAATAACAAAATACTCACCGACAGCGAGATCGCCATAAACGCTTTTTTGTTGAACCCCGTCGGCAGAATATACACCAGCCCGGTGTTCACCAAGCACCCCATCAGGATACTCACCACCACGACGATAAACAGGAAGGTCGTGCCGCAACGATCGTGCACGCGCGAACAGCCCCGCACGTTTTCCACCGTCAACGGCTTGCCCTGTTCATAGCAGGTGATCGTTTTATGCTCCGCGCCGTGACACATATACACCCGCCGCATGTCGGGCATGAGCGCCACCGCCAAAATATACGCGATAAACAACACCAAACGGATACCGCCCGCCGTCAGATTGTACCAAAGACTTTCCATACTCCGCACGTTGCTGTCGAAAAACAGCTCGGCAAGCAGCTTGGGCGCAACCACGAACAGCCCCAACGCCAGCACGACGGCAAAAAATACCGCGATACTTTGCATAACGCCCGCAACGTCGATTTTGTGCTTTTCTTTCAACCACTTTTCCGCTTTCGTCTGTTCGTCCTCGTCCTCAATGGCAACGTCCATGCTCCGCATCAAAACCCGCGTTCCGTCCGTCAACGAGCGCACGAAATTGACCACGCCGCGGATAAAGGGAAAGCGGGTGATTTTTTTCTTCTTTTCGGGCGGAGTGAGATACTCCGATTCAATTTGTATCGTACCTTGGGGATCACGAACGGCGGACGCCATGGCGCGTTTACCGCGCATCATGACCCCTTCCATCAACGCTTGACCGCCGATATAGGTACGGTTGGGTTTTTTACAGCTCATAGTCTTTCCTTAAAGGCAGTTTCTTTTAGTTTCTTTTATTATTATATGCGCGCGAGCAAGCCCGAGTCAATGAATTGTGCTATGCACATGAATTGGCTTACGCCATAAATTGAAAGGCTTTGCCTTTCATGAATTGACAGCTTTGCCGTCATTGCGGAATCATTTATAACGGTCATTGCGAGCCGCAGGCGCGGCAATCCCATAAAAATAACAGCCACAATGCAAAACAAAGTTTTGCAATTCATGTCCCCTTGGGACAATTCATGTTTTTCAAACAATTCATGCACCTATGGTGCAATTCATTTCTTCATTTTATTGCCGCGTTGCGGTAATAAAATGAAGAAAGGCTTTAAGACAGATGTCTTAAAGCCCAATCGTTACCAATTAAAGACCATATCTCTTTTTGAACTTATCGACACGTCCACCGGTATCAACCAACTTCTGCTTGCCCGTGAAGAAAGGATGGCAATTGCTGCAAATATCTACTTTCAGCACTTCGCAATCTTTCGTCGTGCCGGTTTTGAAAGTAGCTCCACAAGCGCAAGTAACGGTTACTTCGTGATATTTAGGATGGATATCAGCTTTCATTATATTCACCTCGCTGTTTCTTTTTTCGTATGCTAACCAATTATAACGCTTTTTTTT
>JAFTQY010000014.1 GCA_017462505.1 Clostridia bacterium | reverse complement strand
TATGGTTCTTACCGCTGTGGGAACGGTTTACTTTACCCGAACCGGTAAGCCAGAAACGCTTTTTCGTACTGCTATGAGTTTTCTGTTTAGGCATATTTTTATCCTCCGAATTTTTTTACGATTTTTAATATTTTCTAAGCTTGTCCTTGCGGAAAAGCATAGCTTTCCATATTTATTTTGCGGGCGAAAGGATCATCAGAATATTTCTGCCTTCCGTCTTGGGCTCTTTGTCCATGACCGCCTTGCCGCCGAGCATGTCGAAGAAACGGCGCATTACGTCAACGCCCATCGCCGCGTGCGCCTGCTGTCTGCCGCGCATACGGATAGACACCTTTACTTTGTTGCCGTCGCCGAGCATTTCCACCGTCTTTTTCGCCTTGACGTTGAGATCCCCGATATCGATCGTCATCGAAAGATAGATTTCTTTGAGTTCAACAACTTTTTGGTTTTTGCGGTTTTCTTTCTCGCGCTTTGCCTGCTCGAACTTGAACTTGCCGTAGTTCATGATCTTGCATACGGGGGGAACGGCGTTGGGGGAAATTTTCACAAGGTCCAAATCCGCCTCTTCCGCAATACGGAGCGCCTCTGCCGCGCTCATGATACCGAGCTGTTCGCCCTCTGCCGAGATGACTCTCACTTCTTTGTCACGAATTTCTTCGTTGATCTGATGCTGATCTTTAATGGTAGTGTACCTCACAACAAAAATTAAAGGGTCGCTTTTGCACAAGCAACCCTTTTTACGCATAATTATCCCCGCTTTACCGCGGTAAGAAAAATTATCGAGCCGTACCGATCATAACCGCACGGCGAGAAGGTTCGCTTCTGCTTAGCCTAATAATATTAACACAAAGCAAACCGACTGTCAAGCAAATTTTCGTATATTTTTGAAATTTTTTACAATTATTTTTTTTGCAGCTTTTTCGCGATATATTCCGCCGTTTCCGCCATGCGTTTCATAACGCTTGGGTATTCTTCGATTGGAAATTGCGGCGCATACGCGTCCACTTCCAGCGTGATATCCCCTTTGTATTCGATATCCTGTAACGCCGAAATCACTTCGTCAAAGTCGATTTTTCGGGTAAAGGGCAATTGATGATCGTCGTGCACCAAATCGTTGTCGTGAATATGCAGACAGGTCACCCGTTTACCAAGCGCGCGTATCATTTCCGCGGCGGACGTGTTGAGCCCTGCCATTTCCGCGTGCCCGATATCCACGCATGCCGTGTACAGATCGGCGGGCAATTCGTCTAAATGTGCGTTGAAATCGTCGGGATGCGAACATGCCGCGGGACTTGCCGTCGGCGCGCCGTTTTCCCAGTTCCACATATTTTCCACCGCGATTTTTACCCCCGCCTTTCTTGCCGTTTCTTCAAACGTTTTAAAAAGCGCGGCGTTTTCCTGCGGCGTGTAAAAATTCCACGGGTGTACGACGATAACCTTTGCGCCCAAAATACCCGCCACCTCTATCGCGCGCGTTATTTTTTTGTGCGCGTACGCGTTATATTCTTCCGTCGTCATATTGAAACGGAGGTATTCGTCGCTCGTCGCCGTGGGAAAGGGCGCGTGCGCCTGATTACAGGGCATGCCCAAGCCGTCCGCATACGCGCGAAAGGCTTTTGCCCGCTCTATGTAATCGTCCTTTTCGATGATTTCACGATCGGCGATCGAGCCGTAAAACATCGAAAAATCGTACGCGGTAAACCCCGCCTCTTTGAGCATTTTTAAGATTTTACAATTGTCGCCTACGGCGCAAAAGGAATTGATCTCCGTCGATACGTACATATAAATCCCCTTTATTTTTCGATCTCGTCCGCCAAATACCGCGCTATGTTTGCAAGCTCGATTTCCATTCGTTCGCGTATGGGCTGGGGCGTGTTGGGTTGGATACGGGTTTCCAAAGAAAGAACCCCTTTGTAGCCGATTTCGCGAAGCCCTTTGATAAAACCGTCCCAATCGGTTTCCCCTTGAAAAGGCAATAAATGCCGATCTTGTCCGTACCGATCGTCGTGAACGTGCAACGTTGCAAGATCGTCGCCAAGGAGCTTGATCGCCTCGTATATATTCCCTTTTTCCGCGTTGAAATGCCCTACGTCTAAACAAACTTTGACGTAGTCGTCGTCAATTTCGCGTATGAGCTTTTTGATATTCTCTACGTACGAAAAAGAGGAATTTTTCGGAAAAGGCATATTCTCAAAGCATACCGTCACGTTACACGCATGGGCAAACGGCGCAAGCTCCGTCAGCATTTGCTTGTTGAGTACAAAATCCTCTTCCTTTTGATAGGGCTCGCCAAGGTACAAACGGGGCATAAAGGGATGAACGATCATCTTAGGACAATCTAAATACGTTGCGCCTAAAATACATTTCTTGAACTGCTCTACCGTTTTTGCCCTGCCCTCTTCCGTCAGGTCGTCTACGTGCGGCCACGTACCGTGTAATTGATGAAAAAACAAGCCGTTTTCATGCGCGCAAGCTTTCAAATCGGTGAGGTATACCTTAAATTCCTCGTCCGTCATTTTATACAAGGGAGAGTTTTTCATAGACCCCAAGCCTTGATAATCAATTCCGTCGTAGCCGTGCGCTTTCATCGCGGGTATTCCCTGCCGATAATTATCAAAACCAAAATATGCGTCTGAAATAATCCCCGTTTTTAACATAACGCCACCTCTTATCTTTCGCTTGCGTCCGCGTTTTTCGCCAAATAGCGCGCAATCCCTACCAGAGATCTTTCCATTTGCTCGCGCATGGGCTGGGGCGTACCCGAAGAAATTTGCGTTTCCAAAGAAATTACGCCCTTGAAAGAAATATCCTTTAAGCCGCGCGTAAAGCCGTTCCAGTCCACCAAGCCTTGAAATGGCAACGAATGTCGATCTTGCCCAAACGCGCTGTCGTGGACGTGCAACGCCGCCAAATGCTCGCCAAGCAAGCAAATCGCGCCGTAGATATCCGTCCCTACCGCCTCGAAATGCCCCGTGTCAAGGCACGCCTTGATATATTCGTCGTTTACTTCGTCCAACACACGTTTGATATTTTCGATATAGGACATCAGCGTTCCTTGGGGCGCGGCTACGTTTTCTATGCAGACGGTAACGCCGTGCTCCCTTGCAAAGGGCGCAAGCTGTTTAAACAAACGGATATTGAGCGGAATTTCTTCCTCGCTGGGAGAGTTCGTTTCCAAGCCAGGCATAAACGGATGCACGACGATTTTTGGACAGCCTAAATACTTTGCGCCCAAAATACTCTTTTTGAAACACGTCAATTGCCTTTGACAGCCCTCTTCCGTGGCAAAATCCACACACGGGAACGCGCCGTGCAATTGATGAATTTCCAAGCCGTTCTTTTGCGCACATTCCTTTACTTTGGTAAGGTACGACTTCATTTCCTCGTCGGACATCTTATAAAGCGGTGAATTCGGAACGCTCCCCAGCTCTTGATAATCAAAACCGTCGTAACCGTGTTCTTTCATCACGGGCATACCCGTTTCAAAATCGTCAAAACCGAAATACGCAACCGATTGAATACCGATTTTTAACATATTTATCCTCTCGCCCGAGCGTTAAAACGCCGTTTTTTCGGCGATATCGTTCACGACGGTAGCGATAAATTCGTTTGCGTCGATCGCGCCGATATCCCCCTTGTCGCGGCGGCGTACGGCAACCTGACCCGCCTCCATTTCCTTTTCGCCGACAACGAGCATGTAAGGCACTTTTTCCATCTGCGCCTCGCGGATCTTATAGCCGATCTTTTCGCTGCGGTCGTCCACGCAAACGCGGATACCCGCCTCTTTCATCTTCGCGCAAAGCTCGTTTGCGTATGCGATCTGTCTGTCGGTAATCGGCAAAATTTTAACCTGCACGGGCGCAAGCCATACGGGGAATTTGCCCGCAAAATGTTCGATCAAGATACCGATGAAACGTTCGATAGAGCCGAACGCCACGCGGTGCACCATGATCGGGCGGTGTTTTGCGCCGTCCTCGCCCACGTATTCCATTTCAAAGCGCTGGGGCAACTGGAAGTCGAGCTGGATCGTACCGCATTGCCACGTTCTGCCGATAGAGTCTTCCAAATGGAAGTCGATCTTCGGGCCGTAGAACGCGCCGTCCCC
>JAFTQY010000001.1 GCA_017462505.1 Clostridia bacterium | reverse complement strand
CGCAATGGCTGTTTTTACAGCTGTATAAAAAGGGTCTTGCTTACCGCAAAAATGCCCTTGTCAACTGGTGCCCGTCCTGCGAAACGGTGCTTGCCAACGAACAGGTTATCGGCGGCGAATGCGAACGCTGCGGTTCGACCGTTCTGCGCAAGGATATGACGCAATGGTTCTTGAAGATCACCGATTACGCAGAAGAGCTTTTAAAAGACCTCGACTCCATCGACTGGCCTGAAAAGACGAAATTGATGCAGAAAAACTGGATCGGGAAATCGACGGGCTGTGAAATTCATTTTGAGTGCGAAACGGGCGACACGATCACCGTGTTTACGACCCGTCCCGATACGGTATTCGGCGTGAATTACGTAGTGCTTGCGCCCGAACACCCCCTTGTGGAAAAATTAAAGGCGGAACACCCCGAACGCGCGAAGGATATCGACGCTTACGTGCAATATGCCGCGGAGGCGAACGATATCGACCGTCTTTCGACGGCGCGCGAAAAGACGGGTACGTTCTCGGGCGCGTATGCGATCCACCCTCTGACGGGTAAAAAAGTGCCTATCTATCTTGCCGACTACGTACTCTATTCCTACGGTACGGGCGCGGTCATGGCGGTTGCGGCGCACGACGAACGCGATTATGCTTTTGCGAAAAAATACGGTTTGCCCGTAACGCAGGTCATTCAAAAGGTGGGCGGCGAAACGACCCTGCCCTACACCGAGGACGGTATTTTGGTCAACAGCGGTACGTTCGACGGTTTGTCGGGCGACGACGCGCGCGAGGCGATCGCCGTATACCTTTCCAAGATCGGCAAAGGCGGCAGAAAGGTAAATTACCGTCTGCGCGACTGGTCGGTATCCCGTCAGCGTTATTGGGGCGCGCCGATCCCTATGATCTATTGTGAAAAATGCGGCGAAGTGCCCGTTCCCGAAAAGGATCTGCCTGTAAAGCTCCCCTACGACGTGGAATTCCGTCCGACCGGGCGTTCGCCCTTGGCGGGTCACGAGGGCTTTATGAACTGCACCTGTCCCGAATGCGGCGGCAAGGCGACCCGCGATCCCGATACCCTCGATACGTTCGTATGTTCGAGCTGGTATTATCTGCGCTATCCCGAGGCACACAACGACAAGCACGCGTTCACGCGTGAGATCGCGAACAAGATGCTGCCCGTAGACGTATACGTAGGCGGTTCGGAGCACGCATGTATGCACCTCTTGTACGCGCGTTTCATCACGAAAGCGTTGCGTGATATGGGCTATCTCGATTTTGACGAGCCGTTCAAGCGTTTGGTGCACCAAGGTATTATTTTAGGGCCTGACGGCAACCGTATGTCCAAATCGCACGGAAACGTCGTATCCCCCGATACGTATATCGACGAATACGGTTCGGATATGTTCCGTTTGTATCTTATGTTCGGGTTTAGCTATACCGAGGGCGGGCCTTGGAGCGACGACGGTATCAAATCGGTGGCGAAATTTGCCGACCGTGTGGAACGTATCGTATTGAAAGCCAACGAAATGTCCGCGGAAAACACCCGCACGGATATCACGGCGGCGGAAAAAGCCCTCAATTACGCAAAGCATTACGCTATCAAAAATATCACGCGCGATATCGAGGCTTTCTCGTTCAATACGTCGGTTGCGCGTTTGATGGAATACGTCAACGCAATGCAAAAATACGACGGCGAGGTTGCGGATAAGAACGTAGCGTTCTATAAAGAATGTGCGCTTGACCTTGTGCGTATGTTTGCGCCCTTTGCCCCCCACTTTGCAGAAGAGCTTTGGGAAATCTGCGACAATAAAAATTCTGTCTTTGAGGAAAGCTATCCCGCGTTTGACGAAAGCGCGCTGGTCAAAGACGAGGTAGAATACGCCGTGCAGGTAAACAGCAAGATCAAGGCGAAAATGATGCTTGCGGAAAACATGTCCAACGAAGAAATGCAGGCGGCGGTGTGCGCAAACGAAGAGATCGCACCCCTGCTTGACGGCAAGACGGTAAGAAAATGTATTATCGTCAAAGGCAGATTGATCAACCTGATCGTCGGTTGATCCGCTAAAAAAAGATAAGAAAACCGCCCCTTACGAAATCTTTCGCAAGGGGCGGCTCTTTTTTGTTCCGCTACTTATTTGTTCAAAAGCTTTGCCGCTGCCAAGGAGCATGCGCCGAGAATGGAAGAGATACCCGCCAAGATCGCGCCGAAGCCAAGACTCCATACCGTTTTCAAGGGTTCGTATTCTACCGTTGCGAACGACTGCACGCAGAAGAAGAAAATCCCTGCGACCAGCAAACAAATCGCGCCGATCCACGCCGCGTACTTGCCGCCCTTGCTAAGATATGTAAGGACTGCGCATACGATACCCACGATCACCAAGATATACGTGAGCAAGTTCATAAACGAGAAACCAAGCATAGGAACTTTACCCATCGGCGTATCTTTTTTATAGCCGAATGCCGTGGTAAACCCGGGGAACTTGTCGCCGCTTTCCAAAACGATTGCAGGCATGAAGAGTGCTATTACCGCCACCAAACCAAGTACAGCGGCAATCAAAGGAAGAAATTTGATAACTTTTTTCATCTGAAAAAGCCTCCATGATTTTTTTTGAAAGGCTTTTGCAACCTTTCAACGGGATTTAGTTTACCACGTTTTTCCACAGTTGTCAACTGTTTTGTGGATATTTTCTACATTTTTTACAAAATTTGTGTATTATCGTTTTTTGTCGACGCTTTTCCCCCATTTTTTACGCCCTTGTGTAAAAGAGCAATCCGCTTTGTTCTTATAAAAATAATGGCGATGGCACAACAAGCGGTTGCTTAGCGTTAGTGGTCTGTCGTTAGAAAACGCAAGGCAAGATGATCTTGCAGCCACTCTTACTACCTTTTCGAACGTGTGTTTATTTTCGTTCGTATTCGTTTGAGACGTACACTGACCGATCGCCTTTCTACAAGCAGAATGCAAGGGCGCGTACCCGCTGTGGTACGAAACCGCGCGTTATGCGAAGTATTGCATAGCGTTTTGTAGGCAGAAATCAACCGAGTGGTGCGACAGAGCCAAAACAATAAATCGCTCAATCGATAAATTTTTCACAATTGCATTTTTGTCTATTGACTTTACCTTATAAATATAGTATAATAATTTCGTATGAGTAAAATCACATATCTACTTTAAGGAGGCTACTATGGCTCATTTGCAAGCGGCGGCTGTCAAGAAGATCAACGAGATCTGCGACAGATACGCCAACGAAAAAACACCGCTTATGATGATTTTGAGCGACATCCAAAAAGAATACGGGTATATCCCCCTCGAAGTGCAGGAGATCGTTTCTGCGCGCACGGGCGTTTCCGTTGCGGAAATTTACGGCGTGGTTACCTTTTATTCTTTCTTCTCGTTGACCCCCAAGGGAAAATACGTTATCGGCGTGTGTCTGGGTACGGCGTGCTACGTTAAGGGCGCGCAGCAGGTTTTGGATAAATTTTCCGAACTTCTCGGCATCAAGCCCGGCGAAACGTCGGCAGACGGCTTGTTTACCCTGGACGCTCTGCGTTGTATCGGCGCGTGCGGTATCGCCCCTGCCGTTACCATCAACGGCAAGGTTTACCCCAAATTGAGCGTGGACGCTGTCCCGAAAGTAGTGAATGAATATAAAGCAATGGAGGCAAACGCATAATGATTAAGAATTTTAATGAGTTAAATGAAGTTCGCAATAATTGTGCCGCTTGCCTTAGCGCGAAATTCACGGGCGGCGATGGGAAACGCCATATTGTCCTTTGCGGCGGTACGGGCTGTCTTTCTTCGCGCGCGGACGAGATCACCGCAGAATTTAACAAGATCATTGCAGAAAAGAACCGTGGCGATAAAGTGACCGTAAATCAAGTAGGTTGCTTTGGTTTCTGTTCGCAAGGTCCGTTCGTAAAAATTTACCCCGAAGATACGTTGTATCGCCTTGTGCAGATCGAGGACGTGGCGGAGATCGTGGAAAAGGACATCGAGAACGGCGAAGTAATCGACCGTCTTTTGTACGTCGATCCCAACACCGCGGAAAAGGTCACCAAACAGGACGACATCAATTTCTATAAAAAGCAGGTGCGTATCGCGTTGCACGGGTGCGGCAGTATCAACCCTGAAGATATCAACGAAAGTCTTGGCGCGGGTGCGTTCCAAGGTTTGGCGCGCGCTCTGCAAATGAGCCGTGAGGACGTTATCAAGGAAGTGCTCGATTCTGGTCTTCGCGGTCGCGGCGGCGGCGGTTTCCCGTCGGGTAGAAAGTGGCAGTTTGCTTACGCGCAGCCCGAGGGCGAAAAGTACGTCGTTTGTAACGGCGACGAGGGCGACCCCGGTGCGTTCATGGACCGTTCGATTTTGGAGGGCAACCCCCTCGCCGTTATCGAAGGTATGATGATCGCAGGGTACGCGATCGGCGCGCAAAACGGTTATTTCTACGTGCGTGCGGAATACCCTATCGCGGTCAACCGTCTGCGCCTTGCCATTGAGCAAGCGGAAAGTCTTGGTTTGCTTGGTGATAATATTTTGGGTACGGATTTCTCGTTCCGCGTGCATTTGCGTTTGGGCGCAGGTGCGTTCGTTTGCGGCGAAGAAACGGCTCTGCTCAATTCGATCGAGGGTCAGCGCGGTATGCCCCGTCCCCGTCCCCCGTTTCCTGCGGTTAAGGGTTTGTGGGGCAAGCCGACCATTATCAATAACGTAGAATCGTTGGCGTGCGTGCCTTATATCCTGCGCGAGGGCGCGGCGGCGTTTGCGGCGCACGGTACGGAAAAATCCAAGGGTACGAAGGTGTTCGCGCTCGGCGGTAAGATCAACAACGTCGGCTTGGTGGAAATCCCTATGGGTACGACCTTGCGCGAGCTGATCTATGATATCGGCGGCGGTATCCCCGACGGGAAGAAGTTCAAAGCCATTCAAACGGGCGGACCTTCGGGCGGCTGTCTGACGGAAGAAGATTTGGACACGCCGATCGATTTCGATAACTTGGTTGCGAAAGGCTCGATGATGGGTTCGGGCGGCGCGATCGTTATGGACGAGGACAACTGCATGGTAGACGTTGCGAAATTCTATATGGAATTTATCTGCGACGAATCGTGCGGGAAATGTACGCCCTGCCGTATCGGTACGAAGCGTATGCTGGAAATTTTGACGAAGATCACCGACGGCAAAGCGACGATGAAAGATCTGGAAGAGCTGGAAAACCTTGCGGAAAACGTCAAGAGCAATTCCCTTTGCGGTTTGGGACAAACCGCTCCCAACCCCGTTCTTTCGACCTTGAAGCATTTCCGCGACGAATACGTGGCGCATATCGTGGATAAGAAATGTCCCGCGCATATCTGTAAAAACCTCATGGAATACACGATCGAAAAGGACAAGTGTTTCGGCTGTGGCGTGTGCGCAAGAGCCTGCCCCGTCAACGCGTTTGTCAAGACCGATTATATTGCACCCGGCAAGAAATTGCCCACGTACACGATCGATCAAGAAAAGTGTATCAAGTGCGGTATGTGTATCGCTACCTGTAAGTTTAAGGCGATCGTGAAGAAATAAGGAGGATATGAACCATGGCAAAAATCAATATTAAAATTGAAGGTATCCCCTTTGAAGTGGAAAGCGGCTTGACGATTTTAGAAGCGGCGAAACAATGCGGCTTTGAGATCCCCTCCCTTTGCGCGTATAACCACGGCGAATGCTCCAAAGGCTCGTGCCGCGTTTGTCTTGTAGAGGCGACGGGCGCGCGCGGTTTGGTGGCGTCCTGCGTATATCCCGTTGCGGACGGCATGGAAATTACCATTTCTTCCCCCAAAGCAACGGCGGCAAGAAGATCTTCGGTAGAGCTTTTGCTCTCCAACCACAATAAAAACTGTCAACAATGCGAAAAGAACGGCAAGTGCGAGCTGTTGCACGTATCCAAGGTTACGGGTGCGCGCGACGACATGTATCAGGGGGAACAAACCCCGACGACGCTCGACCATCTTACTCCGTCTATCGTGAGAGATACGTCCAAATGTATCCTCTGCGGCAGATGCGTCGAAAGATGCAAAAACGCGCACGGGCTTGGGATCTTGGGCTTTGAAAAGCGTGGCTTTAACACCATCGTTGCCCCTGCGGAAGATAGAAGCTTTGCGCACTCCCCCTGTATTCTTTGCGGTCAATGCGTGAGCGTTTGTCCTACGGGCGCGCTGATGGAAGTTTCCGAAATCGAAAAGGTAGACGCGGCGATGAAAGCGGACAAGTACGTGGTTGTGCAGACCGCTCCTGCCGTGCGTGCGGCGCTCGGCGAAGAGTTCGGCATGCCGATCGGGTCGCTGGTGACGGGTAAAATGGTTGCGGCGCTCAAACGCCTTGGCTTTAAGAAAGTGTTCGATACCAACTTTGCGGCGGATCTTACCATTATGGAAGAGGCGACGGAGCTTTTGGACAGAATTCAGAACGGCGGCAAATTGCCCATGATCACGTCCTGTTCGCCCGGTTGGGTGAACTACGCCGAATATAATTACGGCGATTTGCTCCCCCACCTTTCGTCCTGCAAATCCCCCCACGAAATGATGGGTGCGATTTTGAAGAGCTATTATTGCGAAAAGAACGGTATCGATCCCAAGGATATGTTCGTCGTTTCGATCATGCCTTGTACGGCGAAGAAATACGAAAAGGAACGCCCCGAGCTGTCCGTCAACGGGCTTGCCGACGTGGACGCGGTATTGACGACGAGAGAGCTTGGCAAGCTTATCAAGCGTTCGGGTATCAATTTTGTGAAATTGCCTGACGCAGAGTTCGACAACGACGTGGTTGGCGATTACACGGGCGCGGGCGTTATCTTCGGTACGACGGGCGGCGTTATGGAAGCGGCGCTTAGAACGGCGGCGTATAAGCTGACGGGCGAGGAGATCGACCGTTCCGCATTGCAAGAAGTGCGCGGTTTGAAAGGCATTAAAGCGGCGAGCTATAACCTCGGCGGCAAGCAAATTAAGGTTGCCGTTGCGCACGGTATGAAACACGCGAAAGTGTTGCTTGACCAAATTGCAAACGGTACGAGCGAATATCACTTTATCGAAATCATGGGTTGCCCCGGCGGGTGCGTAGCGGGCGGCGGTCAGCCGTACGTACAGCCCTGTTTCCTTCCCAACGAGGACGCGGATATTTTGGATACGTTCAAGGCAAAACGCGCGGCGGCTCTGTATCAGGAAGACGAAAGCAAAGCGCTCCGCTGTTCGCATAAGAACCCGCAGATCGCAAAATTGTATGAGGAATATCTTGGCGAACCCAACTCGCACAAGGCGCATAAGTTGTTGCATACGCATTATACGGCAAGAGAAAAATACAGCAACTAATTTTAGAGTAAAAAACGGCGGATCAAAAATGATCCGCCGTTTTTGGTTTATATTAGATCCCCTGCACGTTCGTGCGGGGGATTTAATATGTTATATACTGTTATCTTTGAACACGACCGCTTGCGTCGCCGCCTGCAAGGTTCTTCACTTCCGCAACGGAAACCATGTTATAGTCCCCTTCGATGGAATGTTTCAAACAGCTTGCCGCAACCGCAAATTCGATGGCGCTCTGCGCGTCGTAGCCGTTGACGAGCGAATAGATCAAGCCGCCGCCAAAGCTGTCGCCGCCGCCGACGCGGTCCACAATGTGCATGGAATATTTCTTGGAGAAATACGCCTCGCCGCCCGTGTACAGCATACCCGACCAGTCGTTGTCGTTCGCGCTCTTGCTTTCGCGGAGAGTAATCGCAACACCCTTGAAATTAAATCTGTCGGTGAGCTTTTTCGCAACGGAAATGTAGCCGTTTCTGTCCAGCTTACCGCCGTAGATGTCGGTGTTGTCAGCCTCGATACCGAACACGTCCTTTGCGTCCTCTTCGTTTGCGATACAGTAATCGATATAATGGCAAAGCTTGTCCATAACTTGACCTGCTTTTTCCTTCGTCCAAAGCTTTTTACGGAAGTTCAAATCGCAAGAAATGGTGATATTTCTTTCTTTCGCCGCTTTGCAAGCCTCCAAGCAGATTTCCGCCGTTTCGTCGGACAAAGCCGGGGTGATGCCCGTGAAATGGAACCATTCTACGCCCTCGAAAATGCTGTTCCAGTCAAAATCCCCTTTCTTTGCCATAGCAATCGAGCTGTATGCGCGGTCGTAGATGACCTTGGAGGGACGCTGGGACGCGCCCTTTTCGCAGTAATAAATACCCACTCTTTCGCCGCCGCGGACGATTTTGCTCGTATCAACGCCGAATTTACGGAGCGAGTTTACCGCCGCTTGACCGATTTCGTGCGCGGGCAATTTGGATACGAACGCTACGTCCATGCCGTAGTTCGCCAAGGACACCGCTACGTTCGCCTCTGCGCCGCCAAAGGTCGCCTCGTATTTTTCGCTCTGCACAAAACGAAGATAGCTTTCGGGTGCAAGACGGAGCATAAGTTCGCCAAAAGTTACGATTTTTTTCATGATATTTTCTCCTTAACTTGTTTTTTTAATTTTTCGCGGGCGCATTTTCATTTTCCGTACCCGTCGTTTGCTTTTGTTTTTTCTGAATAACCGCGTCTACGTCCACCTGCAAGGATTGAAAGCCTTGACCTCGCACCTCAATCGATTCGTTGATGATGATAAACGCGTTTTGATCAACGCTGTTTACCAGCAGTTTGAGCTGGGTCAGCTGACGGTTTTTAACGCAAGTGAGTAGCACCTTGTGTTCTTTATTCGTGTACATGCCCTGCCCTTGCAGCATCGTCACCCCGCGCGGACTATTATGTACAAGCACGTTAGATAATTCTTCGCCTTTGTCGGTGATAATAATGCAGAGCTTGGATTTTTCCAACCCCGTCAAGACGATTTCCGATACTTTGGTGCTAGCAAAAATTACAATCAACGCGTACAACATATTGTCGGGCGAATTTGTAACGATCGCGCCTAATACCACGATAATACCGTCTAAAATCCCAACGCATACGGGAATTTTTAACACAGGAAGTAGGCGCGAAAAGACTCTACCCAACAATTCCGTGCCGCCGCTTGAAAATTCATAACGGACGAACAAGCCAAAAGCGGATTGTCCGTGATCGGTTCTACGTAAGCAAACAAATCGGTAATAACACCGAGCGAAACAATGGTCACAAGGCAACGCAAAATAAATTTCCAGCCCTGTAAACGCAGCCCCAACAACAAAATCGGCACGTTTAACACAATAACAAGCATACCGATTTTCAGCTTTCCGTTGAGCAAGTTCAGCATAACGGAAAGGCCGCTAATCCCGCCTGCTATAATCGAATTTGGAGCAAGGAATAAGCTCGTACTACATCCATACGCGCAACAGCCAAGCAACATGAAGATATAGCCTTGCACCTCACGCCAAACAGCTTTACGATTCATATTTTTCCAAGGATTCTTTTACAAAGAAGCTGCCGCCGATCGCCGCGATTTTATCCCAAGCCAAAAATTCGTCGATGTTACTCCTGTCTACGCCGCCCGTGGGGATAAATTTGATCTGGGGGAAAGGTGCGGCAAGCGCTTTCATCGCTTTCAAGCCGCCGTATACGTTTGCGGGGAAGAATTTCACCGTCGTAATACCAAGCTCCAACGCCGCCATGATCTCGGTGGGCGTTACGCAACCGGGATAGTACGGGATATTCCGTTCGTTACAGATTTTTGCAACGGCAACGGACAAGCCGGGCGATACGATGAACTGCGCGCCCGCTTTCAGCGCCGCCTCGCATTGCTCTGCGTTGATAACCGTACCTGCGCCGATACTCATATCGGGGTAGTTTTTGCAAGCGTAAGCGATCGCCTCCGCCGCGCATGCGGTACGGAAGGTGATCTCCGCACAATTGATGCCGTTATTTTTGAGCGCCGACAGGATTTTATCCGTTTCGGACAGTTCTTTGATAACGACTACGGGAATACATTTTTCCATAATTTATAATCTCTCCTTAGAGTTTATTTTTCTTCTTCGATTGCCTTTGCCTGTTCCTTTTTCAAAGTCGCAAAGAACATAAGCGTAAACGGGATCGCAAACACAAATGCGAACGCGTCCGCGACCGATTGACACATTTGCACGCCGAGCAACCCGAAAATTTCGGGCAATAACAGCACAGCGGGTATGTAGAACAAGCCTTGACGGGATACGGAAAGCAAGGACGCAAGCGCCTTGTTCCCCACCGATTGATAGGTCAGCCCCGCCATAAAGTTGAGCGGCAATAAGGGCATACAGATACATTGTAACCGCAAGGACAACGCCCCGATCTCTTTCGCCGTGGGAGATGAAGTAAATATCCCCACCACTTGCGGCGCAAAAATAGCGCATACCGCCGCAAACACCGCCATAACTACCGTTGAAAAGAACAGGGTGAACAAATATGCCGATTTTACGCGATCAAACCGTTTCGCGCTGTAATTGTATCCAAGCACGGGCTGATACCCCTGCCCGATACCCAGCGAAAGTGAAAACGCCAGCATAAAGACCTTATTGACAACGCCAAGCGCCGTTTGCGCCGCCTTGCCGCCCTCTTCCGTGGCATATTTTGCAACGCCATATTCAAATGCCGCCGTATTTAAAAATACCGTGCAAACGCTGGCGAGAATTTGACGACAAAAGGACGGAAAGCCCGTCGCAATGACGTCTTTATACACCGAAAATTTACGAGAAATCGCCTTGAAA
The DNA here is from genome assembly GCA_017462505.1 of Clostridia bacterium. Next base: position 21,487 of record JAFTQY010000001.1, on the reverse strand, counting down.
CGGAAGCGCACGACGGTTTTCCCTGCAAAAAACATAATCAGCAAAATGGAAAAACTCATAATTTGGCTAAGGCACGTGGCGATCGCCGCCCCCTCGATCCCCATGTTTGCCATTTGCGGCAAAATCAAAATCGGGTCTAACACTACGTTGACGACTGCGCCCACGACCAGACCGATCATGGAGAGCACCGCCTTGCCTTCTGCGCGCAGAACGTTGTTTAACACGAACGACATACACATAAAGGGTGCGGCAATAAGTAGCCATTTTGCATAGTCTTTTGCGTGCATTAGCGTTTCCGCGTCTTTACAGCCAAGCAATTTTAACAGCGGCGTAAAAAACGCAAAGCCTATCCCTAAAATCAGCAGTCCGCAGATACAGGACACCAAAAGCGTGGACGAAAATACCCTGTCCGCCCCTTCGCGGTCGCGCTTACCGAGCAAGCGGGATACGAGATTACCGCTCCCCATGCCGAACGTAAAGCCGATCGCCTGAATAATCGACATCAACGCAAGCAAATTGCTCGCCGCCGCCGTAACGGAAAGATTATCCAAAAGCGAAACGAAAAACGTATCCGCCAAATTATACAGCGACGTTACCATCATGCTCAGCGTCGTGGGTATACCCAGCCCGATAATCAGCCTAGACATGCGCGTTTGGGTCATTTTTGCAAACTGTTTTTTCTCGCGTTCTATAACGGCGGCGTCCGCCGCGCTCAATTGTTCTTCCGTAATTTCGCTCATACACATTTATTATACATCTTTATACTTTATTTTGCAAGCCCCAAAAGGCATTTTCCGTTAAAAAACAAAAGAATTTTTTCATAGTTTTCCTTTCTTCGACACGTATCCGACCTTTTTACGGTTGCTTTTTTATTTTTTGCGTGTTATAATGATGCTATGAAAAATTCTTCACAAGCAAAACAAGCAAAATATTTCAAATATAAATTCACGGGCATGATGATTGCCCTGCTTATCGTCGCGCTGGTATTATGCGCGGCGGGCTTGGCGGTGAGTATCTACCGTCTTTACAACGAGGGCGTGCACGGGTTTACCGCCGCGTTGCAATCCCCCCTGCTTATCGTGATCTGCGTGTTTGCCGTCGTGTTTATCATTTCCGTTTTGGCAAAATCGCAATACGTCGTCACCGAAAAGCATTATATCTCGCAATTCGGGTTCGTCAAGAGCCGCTTTTTGATCAAGGACGTGACGAAGATCGAGCTGGATAGCGATACCAAAAAGCTGACCGTGTTCGTCGGGGAACAGTATATGGTTTTGTCGATCGTTCCCGAACAGAACGACGCTTTTGTGCAGGCGATGCGCAATATCAATCCCAAAATCGATTTCAGCTTTACCCTCGCCACCGCGCCTGAGCAAGACAAGAAATAATCCGTTATAAAAAAGGAACACGCTCGATCGAGCGTGTTTTTGTTTGCTTTTTTTTGTATATTATTCGCCGTATTCCGCAATATAAGGAAGGTTGCGGTATTTTTCGTCGCAGTCAAGCCCGTAGCCGATAACGAAGAAATCGGGAATGGTGAACAGCACCTTGTCCGGTTTGAAATCCACCAAACGGCGGCTGGGTTTGTCGAGCAAGGTCACGACTTTCAGCGACAACGGTTCGCGCGTTTTCAACAGCTTAATGATATCGGTGAGGGTTCTGCCCGTATCGACGATATCTTCCACGATGACCACGTGATAATCCTTGATTTCGTGGATAAGATCCATCGTAATTTTTACCACGCCCGAAGATTCTGTGCCCGCATAATAGCTCTTTGCGCACATAAAATCGATATCGTGGGGAATGGTAACGGCACGGCACAAGTCCGCCATAAATACGAACGCGCCTTTCAAAATACTGACGAGAAGGAGGGGTTTTCCCTCGTATTCCGCGCTGATCTCTGCGCCTACTTTTTTGATTGCCGCGGCAATTTCTTCTTCCGTGATCGCTACGCGTTTAATCTTGCGGTTATATTCCGCGATTTCGCTCTTCATTTGCATGGGAAAATACTCCTATCTTGGTTTAATATTACCATTATAACATATCCGTTTGCATTTTTCAAGGATTTTACGCAAAAAAATTCCGATGACTTTTATCCTTAATAAAATTGAATATCTTCCATAAAAAAAATGAATAAGAAAGTACGTCAACATCGCAAAAAAAACTTGACAGTTGCTTTCCTTTTAGATATAATTAGTATGTTTGGAAAAAACCGAGTAAATCGGCGTAAACAAAGGAGTGTTTATTTTATGAGTCGTATGATCGGTACTATTTCCCGTGGCGTACGCGCTCCCATTATCCGTAACGGCGACGATATCGTTAAAATCGTTACCGATTCCGTGTTGGAAGCGTCCAAAGACGCGGGCTTTGAAATTCAGAACAGAGATATTATCGCGATGACGGAAGCGATCGTAGCGCGCGCGCAGGGCAACTATGCGTCCGTGGACGATATCGCAACCGACGTTAAGGCGAAGCTCGGCGGCGAGACGGTGGGCGTTATTTTCCCTATCCTCAGCCGTAACCGTTTTGCTATTTGTCTTCGCGGTATCGCTAAGGGTGCAAAGAAAGTCGTTTTGATGCTTTCCTACCCCTCCGACGAAGTGGGCAACCATCTTATTTCGCTGGACGCGCTCGACGAAAAGGGCGTTGATCCCTACCGCGACGTGTTGGATCTGAAAAAATACCGCGAACTGTTCGGGTATGAAAAACACACGTTCACGGGCATCGATTACGTGGAATATTACGAAAATCTAATCAAGGAAAGCGGCGCGGAAGCGGAAATCATCTTCGCAAACGACTGCCGTGCGATCTTGAACTACACCAAAAACGTAATTGCTTGCGATATCCACAGCAGAGCGAGAACGAAACGTCTTTTGAAAGCGGCGGGCGTAGAACGTATATTTGGTTTGGACGAAATTTTGAACGCGCCCGTAAACGGCAGCGGTTATAACGAAAACTACGGTTTGCTTGGCTCGAATAAGGCGACGGAAGATCAGGTGAAGCTCTTCCCCCGCAACTGCCAGCCTATCGTGGACGCGGTGCAAAAGAACATTTACGAGGCGACGGGCAAGGTCGTGGAAGTAATGGTTTACGGCGACGGCGCTTTTAAAGATCCCGTCGGGAAGATTTGGGAGCTTGCCGATCCCGTCGTATCCCCCGCTTACACCTCGGGGCTTGTGGGTACGCCCAACGAATTGAAATTGAAATACCTTGCGGATAACGAATTCTCCGTGCTTTCGGGCGAAGAATTGAAGAACGCGATCAAGGACAAGATCAAGGCGAAGGACGAGGACCTGTACGGTAAAATGGCGTCCGAGGGTACGACCCCCAGACGTTTGACCGACCTGATCGGTTCGCTGTGCGATTTGACCAGCGGTTCGGGCGACAAGGGTACGCCGATCGTATTTATCCAAGGCTATTTCGATAACTACACTACCGAATAATTTTTTGCCGCTTGGCAAACACATTCCCACCCGTCTTTGACGGGTGGGTTTTTACATACAATAAGACGGACGGTTTCCCGTCCGTCTTATTGTATGTAAAGCTCAATTTATTGCACGATCTTCACGCCGTCGGGCGCGTCCACCGTCGTTTTGACCTTTCCGTCCGCTTGCAATTCGTGCTCGATTTTCAGTACGCCGTAAGGCGTGGGATAGGTTGCTTTGACCCGTTTTAAACCGCTCAAACGGGGTTGAATTTTGATTTCACGCAGACCCGTCCCCATGGGTTTGACCCCGACGAGCGTTTCCATGAGATACGCCGTAACCCCTGCCGACCAGCCGTGACAAAGACTGTGGCGATAGCCAAGGTAGCAATGCGCGCCGTGATCGCCGTGGATATCCTTTTGACCTTGTGCGGGCAATTCGTCCAAGCGACAGCTGTTTTCCAGCCACGACAAATCGAAATCCTCCCAAAAGGTCGTTGCGCCGACGGAAAGCATGCCTCCGTAATATTCTTTCATCATCGAAAGCGCCGTTTCGTATTCGCCGCACGCCGCCACACCCGTTAAAATGGGATAGGACATAAAGATCGAAAGCCCTTTCGCGCCCCCTGCCACAAGCAGGTTTTTGTTGTTTTCGGACAAATCGCCCGACCATGCGCCAAGCCCTGCGATCTGCTTAAAACGTTCTGCCTTGGGCGCATATTTTTCCTGTCGCCCCAACATTTCTTCGCAAAGCGCGGTATCTTCGCCGTATGCGCGTAAGAATGCCGACGTTTTTTGAAACGCGATTTTGGTTAAATAATACGCGCCCGCTTTGCAATCGCGACGTTTTTCCTCGTCGCCGTTTTCGTAGCTTGTCGCCCAGTCAATAAAATCCGAACCGAACGACGTTTCGCCGTTTTCGGCAACGTAAGGCGCTATTTGATTAAGCAAGCCTTTCACGTAAGGCAGATATTTTTCAAACGCACCTTTGTCGCCGCTGATTGCAAATTCGTCGCAAAGAATAATCAGCCACCAAACGGAATAGGTGTGTATCCCTGCCATCCAGTTCGGCAACGGCGTTTCTTGCATGGCAAAATCCAAACAGCGGGTTATTTCGGGTACGTCCCCGTACAAAACGTGCGCCGCGCGCATTTCGGGATAGAGATCCCCGATCCACACCAGACGGTCGCGCTTGACCCCGTCCCAGATATAGCCGTTTTGCAAACACAGCCGCAACGTATACGCCGCCGTATCGAAAATTTGATTGACGAGCGGGTCGTCGCACGCAAACGTGCCGAGCTGTTCCCGCGTGTCCGTATCCACCGCCGCCACGACCGCCTTAAACGAGATTTCGGCGTCGTCGGAAAGAACGTCTATCCGCAAAAAGCGAAAGCCCGTTTGCCCAAACGTCATATCCGAATAGTTTTGCAAGTCCACGCAAAAATCGCGGATAGAATGGTCGTTAGTCGCATTCTTTTCCCCGATTTCAGCGCAGGCTTCACCCACCGATTCGCCAAAGCGCAAACGGACGGTTTTGCCCCCTTTCGCCAAAAAGGTAAGGATACGTACCCCACCCGACAGCTCTTTGCCGAAGTCGAAAATTACGTATCCTTTGCCGTGCACAACCGATAAATCGTGCTCATTTAAACCGATCTGCAAAGGCTTTTCCGCGCAAAAATTTTCCGCGCCGTCAAAGCCCTGCATTGCGATTATTTTTTTTGGATATACGTATTGCATACGCAAACCACCTTATTTTTATTTCATGCGGAAATATGCAATCGAGTTATGATAGCAGATGTCCTGCACCACTTTACCCACAAGCTGTTCGTTTTGGGTCATTTCGCCCCTTTCCATCATGCCGCCAAGGTAGTTGCACAAAATACGGCGGAAATAATGGTGACGGGGGTAGGAAAGCAACGAACGGCTGTCCGTCAGCATGCCGACAAACGCCGCGATATGCCCCGTGGACGTCAGATCGAGCAGGTGTTTTTCCATACCCACTTTGTTATCCAAGAACCACCAAGCGGGACCGTATTGCATTTTGCCGCGCGCCTCGTCGCTCTGGAATGCGCCGATCAAGGTCATGATCTCTGCATTCATTTTCGGATTGAGGTTGAAAACGATGGTCTTGGGCAAAAGATTTTCGTCGTTGAGCTGGTCGAACAGGCGGGACATGGTCTTGATGCTGTTTTCGTCGGACATGGAATCGTACCCCGTATCCAAACCGAGTTTTTTCAGCATTTGCGTATTGTTGTTACGCATTGCGCCGACGTGCAATTCCGTCGAAATATTGTAACGTGCATACATTTTCATAAGCGCATACGTAAGGTAGCCTTTGAAAATTTCCGCATCTTTCACCGTGGGTACGCCCCCCGCCTTTACCTTGCTAAGCACCGCGTTCGCCTCGTCCGCCGTGGGTACGGGGTATACGCTTTCCACCGAAATATCGCTCGCCGTCGTGCCCACCTCGATAAACGCCTGCAAGCGTTTTTCAAGAGCCTCCATCAATTCGTCAATGCTGTTGATCGGCTGGGTCAGCGCCTCTAATTTTGCAAGCTGATCGCAATAGCCCACCGCGTCGATATTCATGATCTTATCGCCACGGAACGCAGGGATAACCTTAAATTTGTAACCCTTTTTCGCAATTTCCGTGAACGTCGTTAAATCGTCGAACACTTCGTTGGTCGTAAAAATGTGCGTAACGTTGGACTGTTCGATCAATTTTTGAGGAGTAACGTTGTTGATTTTGATAAATTCGTTGCACCAGTCCCAAATCTGTTCGGCATTTTCCGCGTTGATTTCCAGCTCGCAATTGAAGAACTCTTTCAGTTCCACCTGCGACCAGTGATACAAGGGGTTGCCGAACGCCGTGCCGAGCGCGGTGCAATACGCGATGAATTTTTCCTTGTTCGACTTGTTGCCCGTGATATATTCTTCGTTCACGCCGTAGTTGCGCATCAAACGCCATTTGTAATGATCCCCCGCAAGCCAAACCTCGTACACGTCGTTAAAGGTTTCGTTTGCCAAAATCTGCTTTTCGGGCAAATGACAATGATAATCGAAAATGGGCATGTCCTTGGCATAGCCAAAATACAGTTTTTCCGCCGTCTTGTTCGTCAATAAGAAATTATCTTTGATATACGTGCTCATGATTTTATCTCCGTTTTATTTATTCCGATTTTTCTTCGGATTTTTCCTTCTTCTTTTTACCTTTTTCGGGCGCGTTTTGTACGTGGTCGAAATACAGCTGGTTGACTGCGTCGCAATAACGCTGTGCGATTTGGTATCTATCCAATCCTTCCTTAACCATGTCCTGTACATACAAGGGCTTTCCGATGACCATGATCCGCTTTTTAATGCTGTAATATACGGGATATACGGGTACGTCCTCGCCCTTTTGACGGTAATATTTTTCCGCAAGCATAACAAAGCCGGGGAAGAATTCCGTCAAGACGTCCTTATACCCTTCGTTGGAATTTTCGGGATAGATCATAACGGACATATCTGCGTCCAAAACCTTTACGCTGTTGCGCAAGGTGGTAGCAAAACGCCCGTCCTGATAGGTGGGCATGATGCGCATACCACGATAAATGCGGAGGGAGAACAACGCCATAAAGCCCGCCTTGAACGACGTGGCAAACCCGGGCTTTTTACCGCATTTTTTAATGTACAGAATATCGCGCAAGTACGCCTTTCTGCTGGAATAATTGCCGAGCATTTCGTGCGCCCCCCACTTCGTCGTAAATTTGGGATAGTACATATCAAGGGCGGGAGGACCGCTCTTTGCCGAGTGGTTGGCAACGACGATACTCTTATCCGCAAGCTCGCCCGCAAGGTTGATGATCTGCGGTTTTTTATAGAGCAATCTTAAAAACAGCTGTACGACCTTATAGATCGGTTTTCTGCGGCTGGGAACTTTAAATTCCTTTTCCTTTTTTACCTTTTTTTCTTTTACCTTTACTTGGTTTTCCGTTTTTACTTCCGACATGTTATCGCTCCTTGTTTAGTCTTTATTTAGCGTTACTTCTTTTCCGAAGAAATACACGCCGAGCATGCCGGGACCGACCGACGCGCCCACGCACGAGCCGACGTAGCCGATATGCACCATCAATTCCTTGCCAAGCTTTTCTTCGCAAAGACGTTTTAATTCTTCCGCGTCCTCTAAACAGTCCGCATGGCTGATCATGATACGCTGATAGGGTTGCTCTAAATAATTCTCTTTCATCATTTCCGCGATACGATTTAAGGACGTTCTTCTGCCCTTGACCTTTTCCGCCGCAAAGTTTCTGCCCTTTGCGTCCGCGATGATGATGGGCTTGATATTGAGCAACCCGCCGAAAAATGCGCTTGCCGCGCTGACTCTGCCCGCCTGCTTGAGATAGGTCAGTTTGTCCACCGAGCCGATCATGTTGACGGTAAGACGGTTTTCTTCGATCCAAGCCGCCGTTTCTTCGATCGTCTTGCCCTCGGCGCGAAGTTCCGCCGCGCGGATACAAAGCAACGCTAAGGCATAGCATGCACGCAGGGTGTCTACGCAAACGATCTTGCCGTCGGGATAGTTTTTCAGAACCTCTTCGCGCGCAACGCGGCTGGCGTTGATGGACGCGGAAATTTCGGACGAGCATGCCACGTAAAGCACGTCGTAGCCCTCCGACAGATATTTTTCAAAGGCTTTTTTATACGTCGCAACGTTTACCTGCGCCGTGATAAAACGCTTACCGTTTCTCATCATATCGTAAAATTCTTTTGCAGAAAAATGCCCCCAGTCGAGATCCGCCTCGTAGTCTACGCCGTCCAAGCTAAAACGCATGGGTACGTATTCGATATCGTACTGATCGCGAAAGCATTTGTCCAAATCGCTGCACGTGTCCGTTAAAATAACGTATTTTTTCATGTTTTTCTCCTTTATCTTCGTCACAAAATTTTGATACTTTCTCAAAACCTTGTCTATTATACTATATTTTTTCACATTTGTAAAGCAAAACGCGGAAAAATTCAGGTCTGTTTATACGCAAAAAGCGACCGCATAGGTCGCTCGTTTTTATTTTGCCTTGGAATCAAAGGTAACTTCCTTGCCGTAGAAATAGACGGCAACCGTGCCCGGACCAGCCGACGCGCCGATGATCGGACCGATATACCCCGTTTCGATCGTAACGTCCTCGCCCGCAAGCGCGTCCGTCACTAAGTTCTTTAACGTTTCTGCGTCCTCTTCGCAATCGGCGTGCACGACGAAGATTTTTTGATAGGGCACGCGGACGTATTCTTCTTTGACGCGCTCCGCAAGACGTTTTAAGGACGTCGCTCTGCCCTTGACCTTTTCTATCGCCGCGTTATTGCCGTTTACGTCCGAAATCAAAATGGGTTTCACGCTTAAAAGCCCGCCGAAAAACGCGCTCGCCGCGCTGACCCTGCCAGCCTTTTTTAAATAGCTCAATTTTTCAGGCGTACATTCCTGATTGACCGTGCCTTTGTTTTCTTCCAACCAAGCCGCCGTTTCCTCGATCGTTTTGCCCTCGGCGCGAAGCTCCGCCGCGCGGATACAAAGCAACCCCAAGCCGTAGCAGGAAATCAAGCTGTCCACGCACACGATCTTGCTGTCGGGATACTTCGCAAGCAGTTCATCGCGTACCGTATAGCTGGCTTTGACCGAATTCGACAGCGCCGACGAGCAGGAAATCGATAAAATATCGTACCCGTCCGCTATGTATTTTTCAAACCGTTCGCGATACTGCGAGGCGTTTACCTGCGAAGTGATCATGCGCTTGCCCGCTCGCATTTCCGCATAGAAATCCTTGAAAGAAAGCTCTTTCCATTCCAAATCCGCAGGCAAGTCCTTTCCCTCGTAAGAAAAGTGCATGGGAATATAATCGATATTGTATTTTTCGCGCAACTCCTTGCTTAAATCACAGCAGGAATCGCTGACGATCACGTATTTTTTCATAATAACCGCTCCTAAAAATTTATTCGACGATCAAGAGGAAATCGTATACGTCCTGCCCCCCGTCGATCTCGTACAGCTCCAACGCGGGATAGCTTTCCGAAACGTACGCGCGGAAGCTTTCCTTTTCCGTTTCCGTTACGCCCTTGCCGTAGGACACAAGGAAATATTCCCTTTCGCCCACCTGCATTTTTTCCGCCAAAGCGCAAAGCGCGTCTACCTTTTTAGGCATACATACCAGCATCGTCTTGTCGGTAAAGCCCATATATTCGTCCTTGTTCACCGTCACGCCGTTGAGCACGGTATCGCGCACCGATCTTGCCACCATGCCCGTCTGCGTGCTCTGCATGCTTTCCATGAGCAACGCCACGATCTCGTCCGCGTCGTCCGCTCCGTAATCGAGCATGGAAAGGGCGGAATACCCCTGCCCGATATTTTTCGATTCGATCACGCGGATATCCGAATCCGCATAGATCTTCGCCGCCTGATTTGCCGCCAAAATCACGTTGCCGTTGTTGGGCAATACGAAAATATGGTCGGCGTTGACTTCGTCAAACGCCTGCACGAAATCCTCGGAAGAGGGATTGTTCGTCTGACCGCCGCAAATGACGTAATCTGCGCCCATATCCAAAAAGGTCTGGCGCAAGCCCTCGCCCGTCGCCACCGTGACCAGCGCAAATTTTCTGCGCGCACGCTTGGGCTTTTTAAGCTCCGTTTTTTGATAGGTCGGCTTTTCTTCCTTGACCGTTTCGTTGTGTTGCAGGGTCATGTTTTCAATCTTGACCGTCAAAAATTCGCCGTAATTTTGACACTCTTTCATGACCACCCAAGGGGTAAGCGTATGCACGTGGATTTTGATAATCGTGCCCGTTTGGAACGCCACCACCGAATCGCCAACCGATTCCAAAAACGTCTTGAATCCGTCCAAATCAAAGTTGTTTACATCCGTTTTACTCGTTTGCAATTGCAATAAAAATTCCGTGCAATACCCGTAGACCATCTCGGAATTTTCGTTGAATTTGGAAAGGTCCACCGCCTTTTTACCGCTGCTTTCCGCCACGGAAAGCTCGTTTTCCAGCTCCTCGCCGCCAAGCGTCTTGCAAAAGCCCTCTGTGATATACACAAGCCCTGCACCGCCGCTGTCGATCACGCCCGCCTCTTTGAGCACCGCCAAAAGATCGGGGGTCTTTTCCAAGGATTTTTTCATTTCGTAAAGATAGCCGACGAAAAAGTCCTGCACCGTCGTTTCCGTTTCCAGCTTTGCGCAAGCGTTTTCTACCGCCTCGCGCGCAACGGTCAAAATCGTACCCTCTACGGGGTGCGCCACCGCGCCGTACGCGCATTTAACGCCCTGTTTGAGCGCGCTGCCGAACTGTCGTAAATCTGCCGTTTCCAAGCCCGACAAGCCCTCGGCAAGCCCGTAAAAAAGCTGCGATAAAATAACGCCCGAGTTCCCCCTTGCGCCAAGTAGCATGCCCTGCGACATTGCCTGCGAGGTTTCCGCCAGCGTTTCCCCCGCGCAGTTTTGGAGCTGATCTAAGCCCCCCTGCAAGGTGAGATACATATTTTCGCCCGTATCGCCGTCGGGGATCGGGAACACGTTTAAATCGTTGACCTCCTGCAAATTCGCGCGCAAATTCGCCACGCCGCCCAAGATCATCTTCTTGAACAATTCGCCGTCGATCGTTTTTTTTCTTTCGTTCAACACAGCCAAGTTTCTCTCCTTTTCTATGCGTACATTTTCTTACACGTTGATTGTAACATATTTTTATGACATTTTCAAGCGTTTTATATGCATTTATCAAAATTTCTCTAAAAATGCGCAAAAGCAACGCCCGTCACAGAACGTTGCTTTTTTTATTTACCGTTTTTTATCAGCACGAAAATTCAGCCTTTTATTTTCCTTTGTATTGCTCGCAAAGCTGTAAAAAGTAGCGGAAAATTTCGATACCGTCCACCGTTTCGCTTACTTGCTCGCCCATATTTTCGCCAGAATTTTTAAGCATGCCCTCGGGGTGCCATTGCACGCCCAAATACGGCTTTGTTTTATGCACGTACCCCTCGATCACGCGCCCGTCTGCCGAAAAAAGATTTGCCTCTAAATCCGCCGCGACGTCCTTGACCGCCTGATGATGATAGCTATTCACCGCGAAACGTTCGCCGTACAGTTTCGCCCACACGCTGTCCTTTTTTGCCACGACCTCGTGCGTGCGCCTATCCCCAAGCGCGGGAATACAATGCTCTTCCACGTTTTGCAAATGCTGTACGAGCGTACCGCCCAACGCCACGTTGAGCAGCTGCATGCCCCTGCAAATCCCGAAGATCGGCTTGCCCGTTTCCATGAATTTTTTCACCAAAGCAAGCTCCGTGCGGTCACGCTCGCCGTCCATATCCACGCTGCCGTTTACCTCTTCGCCGTAATAGCATGGCGAAACGTCGTTGCCGCCGCACAAAATCAATCCGTCGTAGTCCACGTCGTCGTCGGGCAAATATTTCACGATAGCCTCTGCGCCGCAAGCCGTTACCGCCGCCGCGTAAAGCTCTTTCATTTTGTTTGCCGTTAGCAATATCCTCATATCTAATTTTTCCTTTCTTCTCTGCCTTATTTCCGCAATATTATAGCACATTCCACGGCGAAAGACAAGCGTATACATATATTTTTTGCGCGAAAGGTAAACACTATACGCAGTTTTTGGCATAGCAAAAAACCGCCAAGCCCGAGGACTTGACGGTTTTTTGGGGTCTGTTTTCACGATCTGTGAAAATTTAAGGAGTTAATTTACTGAGTAAACGAGTGTATTTAAGGATTTGCTCGTCGCATTGCGCGATCGTATGCGCATAATACACGACCAACGGGTGGTACTGCTCATACATTTTTTTGCGATATTTTTTTGCCCAGACGAAAAAGCCTATTCCGCCTGCCGATAACCCAAGCATAAGCAAAAAGATATACCACGGAGCGCCAAACACGCCAAAAAACAAGCAGATCGAAAAAAGCAACACGATAAACGCGGTACATTCGAGCTTTCTCTGCGTTTCTTTGACTGAATACTCTTGCAAAAACTTTTTATTTTCGGCTTTCTTTCGTTCCAAATCCATGATCTGACCGTGGAAAGCCGATTTTAATTCGTCCATGGCGGCTTTGTCGGTATAGTCTATTTCCAAGCCGTCCAAATCGATATCGAATTTCTTTTCGCATGCCTCGCATTGAAATACGTCGTCCGTTGTCAAAACAAATTTTTCCGACGCGCAATTGGGGCATCTTAACCCCTTATAAAACGTTTTCATACTTTTTATTTTCCTTTTGGGTTGGAAAGTCCACCTTGTATTCTTCCCCGTTGCAGGTCTTATACAGCCGTTTCCGTATCTTTAAAACCGCCGCGAGCAAGGGATAGCATTTCCGTAAAGCCAGCAGAGCGTACTCGCTGCAAGAGGGAATACATTTGCATCTGCGCCGCGTTTTGTCCGCGGCGTAACGTTGATAGCATTTCACCGTCAGTATCAGGCAAAATCTTACGTACGTTTCAAAGATCAAAACGACCGATATTACGGCGATCAGCACCTTATATACGACGGCAAGCCGTACAAAAACCGAAAGCAATATCGCCGACAATAGTAAAAATGGCAATATAACAAACATTGCCGTTACTTGCCATTTTTTTACGTTCGGTCTTTTCAGAACTCTTGCATTGACGATTTGTTCCAGCTTTTTTTGCCTTTTATATTCTCGCCGAAAATACGCAACGTCCTTTTCCATTATTGCTTTTTGTTAGCAAAGGAAATGCAACCAGCTTTTTGGGGCATTTCGTAGGAAGGTTCGATCTTCTTGATCTTTTCCGCGTAAACTTCCGCCTCGCCCTTGGGTGCCCATGCAAACCATTTCTGCGCCAAGGATACGTATTCTTTCCAAGCGATCACCGCAAGTCTTTGCGCCTCCGCGTCGTTGCCGTAAAGCGCCGACAGCTCGTTGCCGAGGTTGCGGATCGTTTCCATACCCGTCTTGCCGCACGTCGTGATTTGCGCATTGTCGAAAATTTTCACGTACGAATCACCGATTTTCGTTTCGTGGTTTTTGTTGTTCATGTATCTATTTTCCGACCACGTTTCGGGAACGAACGCGTTTACGATCTCTTCGATCGATTTCAACTGTTCTTCCTTGGACTGGCTGGAATTCTTTTCCAGTTTAACAGAGGGAATAACTACGCTGCAAAGATTAACAAATCTTCTGGGCAATTCCTTGTTCGTTCCCTCGTACAGGGAATAATAAGCGTAAAAGAATTTCGCTTCGCCGCTTTCGGGGTTTTCTTCTCTCACTTTGTTGTAATACTGCTTCGCGTCCTCGGAATTGTTTTCCGCTTTCGCCTGTCTTGCCAACTGCAAATAATTGCTCTGTGCCATAATTTTTCTCCTTTGTTTTGTGAATTTATGAAATTTTTAATTCATAATAATATTATAGTAACAATTTTTGTTATTGTCAAGTGTTTTGTAACAATTTTTGATACTATTTTTATATGGAATTTAAAGAACGGTTAAGAGAATTACGGACGGAACATAATCTTTCCCAGCTGGATATTGCAAAAATGCTGAACATGTCCAAGATGGCAATTTCGCATTGGGAAAAGGGAAACAGCGAGCCTTGCATTGAGCAACTGAAAATTTTAGCTCGCTTTTTTAACGTCAGCATCGATTATTTGGTAGGATTTTCCGATTGAATTTTTGTGCGTGACTCCCTACTTTCGCACTTTTTATAAACGAGAAGTTTAAAAACCACTGGCACTGCCAGTGGTTTTTACGTTTTGGGGAAACATCTATGTCATACCGAGCGTAGCAACTTTGTTGCGTAGTCGCGCGAGCAAGATTTTTCTTGCGACGCTACGAGCCTTGGCGAGTAGCGTATCTCTTTATAAATCTTCCCCGCACGTATTCACTTTTCACTCTTACTTATTACTTTTTCAGATACACTCCACTCGCTTCGCTCGGTCGGTATGACAAAAACATACGTGAATATGCTTACTGATACAAAAAAATCACAACGCCGTTTGCGTGTCGTCGGGGTCGCCCTCGCGCGCCAGCTTGTATTCGTGCGACCAGTCCAGCTCGCGGTATTTTTCACCGCGGGGATCGGTTTTAATCCATTCGAGCAGCATATCCAGCATTTCTTCCGTCCAAGTCGCTCTGTCGATCTGCGCGGTCGTGAACTTGTTCGCCGCGATCATTTCAAAGCCGAAATCGTCCTTAACGTGCGTTTTCGCCGCGCCCTCTACCACTTCTTGCACGAGGTGCGAAGGGATAAACAACACGCCGCCGCCTGCGCCGTACACGATATCGCCGGGCAATACCGTCGCTTTGCCGATACGGGTGATGCCGTTAAAGTCTTTCATGACAAATTCGCGAATGGGCGTAGGGTCGATACCGCGGTAATATACCTGCACGTCGGGCACTTGTTTCATCTGTTCGGTATCGCGGATACCGCCCCAAATAACGCCGCCGCCCGTCTTGGTTTTCGTCTTGATCGCCGTCGTGAGGTTACCGCCAAGGAATGTACCCTTATAAATTTTGTCGTACATATCCGCAACGACAACGTCGCCCTCGACAAGGCTGTCGATCACCCATTGATTGTAGTTGCCCTTTCTGTTTTCCCGCGCGCCGACCCCGAACATGACCTCGTGCAGGTCGGGACGGGTGGGCACGAACGAACAGGTAACCGCGCGCCCGATCAGCTTTCTGCCGTCGTCGTGGAGGGTTTTCAAATCCCCTTCAAACTGCGACTCGTACCCTTTCAAGAAGATGGGTTTCCACAGCTCTTCCAAGGTCATCTTCCGCATTTCGTCCAGATATTTTTGCGGAACTTTCGGTCTGCCGTCCTCAAAACGTTCGCCTTTCCAAAGGGGAGTCAAAGCAATAATGTTTTCTCTGTTGTTTAATTTAATCATACTATATCTCTTCCTTTTTTATTATTCTACCGTGATTAAAAACGTCGCGCCCGCCGTCAGTTTCAGCCCGATCGCGCCCGTTGCCTTGCCCGTATATACGGGTTTCAAATTACCCTCTTCGCGCAAGATTTCGATTTGTTCTTGCGTTAAGTCTTTCCAGCCCTTTCTCTGCGCCAAGCGGTACGGGTTGGTGTGCTCTTTATCAATACACCAAATCGTCACCGTTTTGCCGACAATATCCTCTTCAAACTCAATCGTTTCTTCCAGATCTTCCGCCTGCAACAGGAAATTGCCCTCGCCGTAGCAAAGGAGCACCGCATATTTTCCGTCGTCGTTTTTGGTCGGGATTACGGTTACCTCGTCACCCTGCATCGGGTACGGGGTCAGGACGTCCGCCGAACAGCGCAACAGGTTTTCGTATAATTTCGATGCCAAAATGTAGGCGTTATAGATAGGCTTTTTGATGAAATTAAGAGTAAAGAAATTTCTAAAACCCGAAAAGTCTTCCGTCATTTCGTGCTGACCCGAAAGACAGATCAGCAGCTTTTTAATATTTAAGCCCGAACGGATCAAAAAGTAAACGAAACGCACGAAGTACGCGGCGTTGATCTCCGTTTCGCGGAACATCAAAAACTTACACTCGTCTTTATTGAAGAAACCCATCGACGACGCGCCCCACTCGTCCGCAACAATGGGCGTATCGCCAAAACCGCATTTTTTAATAATGTCGATCTTCGGGCGCTGACGATCGAGATTTCCCCAAGCGGACACCCCGCCGTCGCCCGTATTGAGATACGCAGGGTCCGTGCCGTAAAAATGCATCGTGATATAATTAAGCTCCAAATTCTTTCCCTTGACCATCTTCAAGAACTCTTCCAAGAAGAACGTACTGCCCGCAAGAGTAGGTCCGCCGACGGAAATCGACGTCCCCGCGCGGCGTACGCCGCGGACAAAACTTTCGTACATAGAAACGTATTCTTCCACGCGGCGAATACTGTCGTGCGGTTCGTTACCCATAAAGAACATAGGCATATCCGGCTCGTTAAAGCATTGACAGTACCAACGATTCACCCTTTCCACGCCGTAACGCTGAACGATATGCTTGGTGTACTGATAGCAAACCTCTTCCCAAACCTCGGGCGTTTTCGGGGGGGACGTATTCCACATTTTGCCCTTGTAGCGCGTCTTACCTTTCGCGGCGCTGGATTTGCCGCAGGATTCTCTTGCAATGCAATCGGGCATACCGCCGTAGGCAAGCAACAAATCGTATCCCTTTTCAATCAGATAATCCATACGCAAATCGCTGAGCGTGAAATCAAAGCGCAAGTTGCCGTCGCTATCAAGCGACACGATATCTTCAAACATGGTATAGATACGGACGGTATGGCATGCTTTATCTTCGGCGATTTGATCCAAAATGCGTTTTCCCCAAGGATCTTCTATCGCATCCGTGGGATGGAAAAGACACCCGTTCCAAAAATTTTTTTGCTGTTTAACAACTTCGTTAGAAATTTTAATCATAATGCACTCCTTATTTTCCTTGAATCGCCTCTAACAAGCCTTTCAAATACCCGATGGCGAACAGTCTGCCCATCGAAGCATAGCCTGCCACCTCGGTATTTTCCCCTTTCATGGTCGGCACGTGGTCTACGCGAATGGGCACGTCGATACCCAGTTTTGTATACAAACGAAGTAATTTCGCCATATCCAGATCTCCGTTGTCGTGAAAGGTTTCCCTGAATTTTTTCAGCGTGCCCGTCGTATTTCTAAAATGCACGAAGAAGATCTTTTCGGCAAAATCTTCGATCGTCTTTTCCACGTCCGCGCCCATGATATAAAAATTCGCCTGACACATGGTAAGCCCCAACCTTTCGCTGGGATAGATATCGTAGATCGCCTTTTTGATATTTTCCACGGAAATCATGATACGGGATACGTCGCCAAGCTTGGGCACGGGGGGATCGTCGGGGTGCAACGCAAGCTTTATCCCGCATTTTTCCGCCGTCGGTATCACCGCTTTTAAGAAATATTCATAATTTTGCCAAAGCTGCTTAGCCGTGATATGCGCCCCTGCTTTGGGGGTAAAATCGGCGGGATCGTATTCCGTTACAAATGCGCCGCCGCGCTCTAAAATATCACTTCTCGTTCTCAGCCAACCGATATGCGCCATCCAGTTAAAGCAGATACTTTCCATGCCAAAATCCCGCATGATCGGCAGCATTTTGAGCACCTTTTCAATGCTTTCGTCGCGGAGCTCGTCCCCCGCCTTGATATGATCGTGCACCTCGTTGGGCATAGGCTCTACAATCACGGGCGTAATGCCGTAATCGGTAAAACGCTTATGCACCGCCGCCCAATGGCTCTTGTCCGTCAGGTCAAAGCCCTTGTTTTCGGGCAAGCGGATAACGCCGTGGTTTACGCCGCTCTGTTTGGCGTAATCCCAAGTGACGTCGTGATCGCTCCTAAAATAATCGGTCAATAACATAGTTTACTCCTTTTATACCCCGCCAAGGGTCAAGAAACCGCCGTCCACAGGCACGGTAATACCCGTCACGAACGACGCGTCCTCGCTAAGCAACCATCTTGCACAGCCGAGCAGGTCGTCCGCCTGCCCGAAACGCCCCATGGGCGTATGATTGATAACGCTCTGTCCGCGTGCCGTCAAGCCGTCCTCTACCGTTCCCAAATAATTTTTACTGCGTTCGTTGACCATGAACCCGGGAGCGATCGCGTTGATACGGATATTTGCGGGCGCATAGTACGCGGCAAACGATTGCGTGAGGTTGGTGATCGCCGCCTTGCTCATGGCGTAGGCAAAGCAACGCGTAAGCGGACAATAGCTGTTCATCGAGGCGAAATTGATAACCGCGCCGCCCCCCTTTTTTACCATCTGCTTTGTAAATTCCATGGTCGGCAATACCGTACCCATGATATTGATATCCAAAACGCTCCTAAAAGCGTCCATATCGATATCGTACAACCCCTTTTGACCTTCGGGCAGTTCCCCCGTCAGCTCGCGCGCGTCGTATTTGGTGATCGTGGGCATTGCCTTGATATTGTTGCCACCCGCGCCGTTAACCAAATAATCGCAACCGCCGAATTTTTCTTCTACCGTTTTGGCAAGCGCCGCCACCGCCGCGCCGTCCGTTACGTCGCACGCACAAACGAGCGCTTTACCGCCGTTTGCCGTGATTTTTTCGTATACGACGTCTAATTTTTCTTTCGTTCTGCCAACCAGAACCACGTTCGCGCCCTTTCCCGCAAGATCGATCGCGATCGCCGAGCAGAGCGTTCCGCCTGCACCCGTTACTACCACCGTTTTGTTTTGAAACATAGTTTTTACTCCTTTATGATTTTACTGAATTTTTTTCGTTTTTGTATACGTTTTTATCTTACATGCAATGATAAAATCGCGGTGCGCGCGGCGTTGTCGGTGGAGATATCTCCGCCCTCTTTTCTACCCAGCTGGCTATGTACGAGCCCTCGGCGTGTATTTTTATATCCGTGTTTGCGGAGAATAATTTCACAAGCTCCCCGCCGCTGCTGTTGATCAAATAATCGCACCAGCCGAACAAATTTTTTATTTCCTGCGCCAACTGCGCAACCGCCGACGCATTGTTAACGTCGCATTCGTACATCTGCGCCCGTCCGCCGATTTCTTGTATCCGCTTTTGCACGGCGGCAAGTTTATCCCTTTCCCGATCGATCAAGAGCACCTGTGCCCCTTGCCTCGCCAGCTCGACCGCGATTTCCGAGCAGGGCATATCTCCCGCACCCGTTACTATCACCGTTTTGTTTTGAAACATAGTTTTTACTCCTTATACTTTTATCATTGCACTGCATTTTTTGCATTTTGATAACAAAGTTTTTGCAATAGCGTTTTCAAGTCTTCTTTGCTGCAAAGCAGTTCCCCTTGCTCCCATTTTTTGCCCAGCCAGTCGCAGAGTACCCGTCGGAAATACTCGTGACGGACAAAGGATAAAAAGCTACGCGAGTCCGTCGTCATGCCGACGAAGTTGGAAAACGCGCTGAACACCGCCGCGTTTTCAAACATTTCCACGATGCCTTGCTTGTGATCGCACCACCACCACGCAGGACCTTGCGTGATCAAGCCCGCTACGCCGTCTTTTGCATACGAGCCCGACAACACGGACATCACCGCGTTATCGGCGGGATTAAGGGTGAAAAGCACCGTCTTGGGCAAGCCGCACGCCGTTTTGTCTACGGCGTCCAAAAATTCCGTCAGCGAGCGCACGTCCACGCAGTTGCCGATCCCTGCAAAACCGCCCGCAGGACCTACCTTTTGCCGCAAGGTCGAACTGGTGTATCTTTCCGCGCCGATATGCAATTGCATTACGAAATTTCTCTTGGCGTATTCCTCGCCCAAAAAGACGAGCAGATAAGAGGTCAGTTTTGCTTTTTCCTCGCAGGACAGCTCGCCGTCCAAAGCCGCATGGAAACGCTCTGCGTTTTTTCCGTCGTCTTTGTAAAAGACGAAACCGTTATCCAACGCATGGTCGGAAAAGCGGCAACCGCACGCCGCATACACGTCCAAGCGCAGGCAAATCGCCCGTTTAAACCCGTCCAAAGTATCAATCTTTACGCCCGCCGCGCTTTCCAGCTTTTCGATAAACGCCTTGGTAGGCGCAACGATATCGTCGCCGCGCAGAGAGGGCGCAAAACGCCTATCGCCGTCAAACACGGACGTATCTTCCGCAAGCGACGCGCAGGGGCAGGCGTATTCCACGCCGAAAATATCCATCATTTTGGCAACGGTGAGCTCGTTCTTCTGCAAATAATCGTTACAATACGCGTACAGCTCCTTGGCGTTGTCCGCGTGTACCCTCGCCGTCCAACCGAAAATTTTTTCCAGTTCCATATACGACCAGTGCGAGAGCGGATTGAGCTGCAATTTGGGTAGCGTTTGACACCAAGCGGCAAACTTTTCTTCCTTTGCCGCGCCGCCCGTGATATATTCCTCGGGCACGCCGCACATACGCATCGCGCGGTGTTTATAAGGATCGGGCGCGATCCACAGCTCGTATACGTCCAAAAAACGCTTGTTTTCCGCAATATCCTTTGCGGACAAGTGGTTGTGGTAATCGATAATCGGCAGATCCTTTATTTCCGCATACAACCCCTTTGCGGTATCCGTCGTCAATAAAAAATCGCAATGTAACATCACTTTTGCCCTCCGTTTTTTTCCTGCAACGCTTGACACGTACTTTTTTTTATTATATAATACCCGTACACGGAAATCAATATCGAATTCGACAAATTTGTATGGTATTCGCTTATTTTTTGGGGGTTTTATGCAGGACATTCGGTTTGACGGGCATTTGAATTTAATCATCACAGAGCCTGGTTTTGTACAAGTGGCGAGAAAAGCCAACCACGAATTTACCTATAAAAACGGAAAAAAATGGTATTCGTTTATCTTCGTGCAGCACGGGGAGCTGTTATACCATTTTAACACGCTGAAAAAGGATATCCTCTTACAAAAAAACGACGTGCTGTTCATTCCGAAAAATTTGCCGTATACGGCAACCTATCAAAAAGACGGCACGCAGATCAAAATTTTGACCTTCGATATCAAGGCGGACGGGTTGTCGGGCAATTTCTCCGCGCCGATCAAAATTAGCAATCCCGAGCTGGTGTTTGCGTTCACGTCCGTTTCTCAGGAAAACATGTACAGCTCGCTGTTTTTATCCTCGAAGATCTACGAGCTGTTGCACTTTTTGGAAAACGCAGAGCTTGGTTTGCGGCACAAATACGAAAAGCTTTCCCCCGCCTTGCAGGAGCTGAAACAGCAATATTTTAAAAACGAAAAGATCTCTTATTATGCTGCGCTTTGCAATATGAGCGAATCGAATTTTAGAAAATTATTCAAAGAATACACGGGGAAAAGCCCGATAGAATACCGCAATTTGATACGCATTGCCGCCGCCAAAAACCTGTTGAAAACGGGCGAGCTGACGGTGAGCGAGGCGGCGTATCTGGTGGGCTTTAACAATATGTCTTTCTTCTATGAAATCTATAACAAGGACTAAAAAAGAATAATCATCCACCCGAATATCGGGTGGTTTTTATTTTTCGGGCATAGCCCTTGTTCACTGGCGTAGTACAAATGTACTCTTTGGTTGACCTGCCAGTCATGCACGTATTACTTGCTACCCGTCAACGGGTCACGCGGAT
>JAFTQY010000013.1 GCA_017462505.1 Clostridia bacterium | reverse complement strand
GTCAATAAGTGCGGTAAGATTTATAAGGGATACGCTCGACTACGGCTAACGCCTACGCTCGGTATGACGTAATGACATAAACGTTTTTATAATTTTTCAACGAATTTTCACAATCTTACAACGCCGCTTTCGCAATTGCATTGTATAATCCAAGCATAAGAAACGCTTATCCGTTTCCCAAAGAAACACCTCCATAATAAATTGTGAAAGCGCATACCCACTTAGGTATGCGCTTTTGCTTTTCTGTTTTTCGGTTGTTCTCATCTTAGGAAAAGAGCAACGCGATCGCGTTTTCCAGCTCTTTTTCTCTATCGCCGTTTTCCGCCACCGCCAACGCGCCGTCTTGGGGCAACACCCCTCTTGCGTGTATGCAAGTTCCCGAAACAGGCCAGCGCAGCTCTGCCGTCGTCAGCTTTAAAAAGTCCTTTTTCTGCGCGTCCAAATAAAAGGTCGTTTGCATAATGCCCTTGCCGTAGGTCTTGGCTACACCGCCGCGCTCCGAAAGGCAAATATCCCCGTAGTCGATCACACCGTAATCCACCATACACCCGATCAAGCACTCGGACGCGGACGCCGTACCGTTGTCCGCAAGGACCACAATGCGGCTATCCTCCGCAAAATAATCGTAATACACGTTACCCGCCGCGCGGTAGCCCTCTTGCTTTTCCCCGTAATCCGCCACCGTCATAAGAGGATTTTTCTCGGTGGAATTTTTGCAAAAATATTTGGATATATATTGCACGTAATTCAAATATCCGCCGCCGTTTTCCCGCAAGTCCAACACCAAATTTTTCATGCCGTCCTCTTTGAACTGCGCCATCACGCGGTCAAACCCCGCCGCCGCATTGCCCGTGAACTGCGAAAGCTTGATATACGCCGTGTCGTCATCTAAGCAGGTCAGCGCTCTGTTCTTTTCCGTATACGTCAGCGCGTTTTCGCCCGTAAAGTGGTAAGAAGTCTTATTTGTGCGATAGGACACGTAGCTTTCCACGTAATATTCCTTGCTGATCTGCACCAAGCTTTCCGCACCGCCCCGTTGCACTTTCAGATAAAAGGGTTCGCTGTCCGCCATGCCGTCCAAAAAGGGTTTAAAATCCTTGTCGAAATCCACGCTTTCGAGTATTTCCGTTTCGCTCTTGCCAAAACCGACGATTTGATCGCCAAATTGCAGTCCCACCTCTTCCGCTGGCGAATTTTCCACTACCCGATACACCATGATCTGCGCTTTTCCCGTTTCGCCTACAATAGAAAACACTACGCCGATCCCGCTACGTCTACCCGCCAAGCTTTGCTCCGCGGCGCGGTACTCTTCCGCCGTCATGTATTGCGAATAGGGATCGAGCAGATCGTCGTTGATCGCCGCAAATAAAACGCGGTAAAATTCGTCGTCGGAAATCTCTTGATAATATTCCTTATCGATCGTCTTTTTGACCTTGATCAAGGTACGTATGCCGTCGTCCAGACAGAGCCACGTGGTCAGCATGCCGCTGAAAAACAACACGATCGCCAAGCCGACGCCCGCAAGTATTTTCCCTATCAATTTCCCTCTGCTTTTCCGCGTAGGCGGGGGGACGGGTACGTATTCACGGTAATTTTCGCCCCATGCGCCGCTCCCGTTTTGCCCTTGCCTATTCGGCACGTCGTCAAAAAACCCGTCGCCCGTATCGTCATCCGCGCGCTCTGTATTTTCAGCCCCGTTTACCGCGTCGTCAAAAAATCCGTCGCCCGTATCCAAATCCATTTGCGTATTCTCGTCCATCGCTTTCTCCTTTCACGATTATACTATGTCCCTTTCAAGGTAAAAATAATCCGCCGAACCTCGTATCCGTTCGGCGGACGGCTTTATTTTTTGAGTAATTTATGCAACACCGTCAATACGCGGAAGGACACCGCGTCGGAAAACAAACGGATATTCAGCCCCGTCGCCTTTTCGATCTTATCCAAACGGTATAACAGCGTGTTTCGGTGCATATACAAATTACGGGAAGTTTCGCTTACGTTCAAGCTGCTCTGCAAAAACGCCTCCGCCGTGTCCAGCATTTCTTCGTCCTCGAACACCTCTTTAAACCGCTCGTCCGTGATCTGGGAAAAGTACTCTACCAGCTTTGTTTCGGGTACGTCCTCTATCATTTTGATCAAAACGCACTCCCGATAGGAATGTACGTTGCCGGGAAAATCGAACACGTCGGCATACCGCAGCGTGTTTTCCGCCTGCGCATACGAAAGGGCTACGTCTTTCAGCTCCCGCACGGTCGAGCCAACGCCCGCCGCCACGTCCAAGCCCAGCTCTTCCTTGATCGACTGCGCCAAAAATTCCGCATAATCCACCGACGCGCGGTAGGTATCCTCCCCGTCGCTCTCCACAAACCGCACCAACACGCAGGTCTGCGCGTTCATTTGCAGAGCGGTATCCAAGCTATTCCCGCCGTACTGTTCGAGCAGAGCCAAAATTTCGTCTATCAGCTTGGGCACACGCAACACCACCGTAAAGCACGCCGCGCCGCGCACGGAATACTTCGTCGCGTACTTGTATATGCCCATCGAGGAACATTCCCCTTGCAAAATCCGTTTCAAATGCTCGGTTTTAGAAAGCTCCGCCTCTTTTTCCATAAAGCTTTCGATATAAGAGGGCAACAAAGCCGCGTAATTGCGCTCCACGTCCCCCGCGCCCGAAAGCACGCCGATATAGCCTACGCTCTTAAACAAAAACCGAAAAAAAGTATTGCTCCCGTCGTCGATTACCCCTTCAAACTGTCTGTCGCAAACTACGCCTGTGCGGGGGCGGGCATTTTCCGCATAATAGGAAAACGCGATCCCCAGCCTTTCCGAAATCTGTTTTGCAACTCTTTCCAATTCGTTCATACAACTCTCCCGTCGCTTTTCGGCGAGCTTTTGACGTGTCCTATGCGCGTCCGTATTTTTGTATAAAACAATTATACAGCAAAGTAAGATTTTTTTCAAGGCTTTTTTATCATTTTCCCCGCGATTTTCACCGTTTTCGCAAGAAACAGGGCTAAACACGGCTAAAAACGCCAAAAAAAGAGAGCTTTTTTGCTAAATTTTTTCATTCTGCGCCGAAAAAAAGTTTTTTTCCTATTGACAGAAAAGGGCAAAAGTGCTATAATGTTAAAAACTATACTGTTTAATATGTGTACGTGCACGCGCGCACACGTAATAGACAGAAGGTAAATCAATTAGGAGATTTTGATTATGAGCGCACTCAAAAACAATTCTTCCATGAAAAAGTGGCAAGCTCTTTCGTATCGCGCAATTGCCGCTATCGTGGCGATCGCTTGCGTCGCGGCGTTTTTCCTGCCGTATACGATTTTTGCAAGCACGCCTTTTGGCTTAGTCACCGCTGAGAAGAAACTCTACGAGCTTTTCGAGCTTGTTCCCGACGCCCCCTTTAAATTTTTGGGCTTTATCCCTATGTTCACAAACCCCAAGAGCGTTCTTGGTCTTGCAGGCGGGCTTGTAACCTACGTTATCATCATTGCCCTTGCGGCGGCGTTCGTCCTTGCGGTGATTTCGGCGATCCTCGGTAAAAAAGCGGAATTCCTTTTGTTCCTTTCCACGATCGTTTATACCTGGGGCGCTGCGTTGTACATGATCGCCGTCGTATCGATCTCTTGTTATCTTCCCATGAAGATTATCTTCGACGTAAGCGCGATCGTGCTTGCGGCAATCGGTACGCTCGCTTACGTTGCGATCATCTACGTTAAGCTCGGCAAACAGCTTTGCCTGCTCAACAGCGTACGTTTCCTGTTGACGTTGGCGTTTACCGTTTGCCTTTTCCTTGCGCTTGCGTTTGACTACGACCTTGTCAGCAAGTTGATCGCAGAATCTGCTTTCTATAAAATCGCGCTCGTTGCGGCGACCGCGCTTACGGTTGTAAACGTGATCTTCGCGTCCGTTCGTGCGTCCAAACAGAGAGCGTTCTCGTTCGACTTTATCAACTCTGCGGTAGAATTAGCGGTTTCCGCGGCGCTGATCTTCCTTTCGCTCAGCTCCCCCGTTACCGACGTTGCGCTCTTGATTTTCAGCAGCATCGCCGCCGCAATTTCTTTGGTGCTGTTCGTCCTCACCTTTGTAGGCGTGAAAGCGGCAAAACAGAAAGACAAATCCGACGCGGCGCGCGCGGCTAACAAAGAACAGCCCGAGGCTGCACCTGCACCCACGACAAAACCTGCGCCCGCTCAAACGGCGAAAACCGCGTCTGCTCAAACGGCTACGCCTGCTCCCGCGCAGACGGCAAAATCCGCTCCTGCGACTGCGCCCGTAGCGCCCGCAATGCCCGCGGCGGCAACGATGGAAGATTTCTTTGCCGGCAAGCAGATCGATAAATTTATCGCAACGCTCAACGTTGCCGAAAGAAACCAGTTTGCATCCTTGTACGTTTTGAAACTCAAAGACGTAATGCCGGAGATCCCCGCTTATCAAATCGGCGGCGATAACAGATACTTCTTTGAAATGGTATTTATTACGCTCGGCGAATACAGAGACGATATCCCCGACGGTCTTCTTTTCAAAATGTATCAACACATGTGCGTAGAATATCCGCAGTTGGAAATAGAAGTATAACCTAATAAACGGACAGCCGACCGATACGGTCGGCTGTTTTTTTATATCATTTAGACAACAAAAAAGACGGTTGGCTTTGCAATTCTTACGCTCTGCTACCGTCTTTTATTTTATCTTGATCCGCACCAAAATCCCGCCGTCTTTCGTAAACGTCCGATCCTCAGATACGCTGTCCACCAAGAACAGCCCCCTGCCGTGCTCGGAAAACACTTCGGCGCACGTTCCCTTTTCGGGCGGAAAAAATATCCGCTCCGCCAACACCTTTAACTCGATATACTCTTGCAAAAGCTCCATTGCCAGCTTTGCGCTCCCCCCCGAATGCTTTAACACGTTGCCAAGCAATTCGTACACGACCAGCTTGCTGTCGAAAATATGCTCTTCCGCAACCTGGTTCAAGGCGAGAAAATCGCACAGCTCTTCCACCGCGCTTTTCAGCGTGACGTAATTTTCAATTTGAAAAATCATACGCCTTTCCCCCTTAAAAGCTGTCCTGTAAACGTTCGCGCAGCTGCGACAAAAGCTTTCGTTCCATACGGGAAACGAACATCTGCGAAACGCCCAGCCTCTTTGCCGTTTCACTCTGCGACAGCCCGTCTACGTAGCGGCATTGTATCAACAATTTCGCCGTATCCGAAAAATCGCGCATCGCCGCCGCCAACGCCTCTTTCGTTTCAAATTCCTCATAGCGGTCTTCCCCTGTGGCGAGCAAGCCGTACAGCGACTTGTTCTCATTGTCGTCCTCACCGCTTGCCATACCGTCCAAGGACAGCGTGCCGCCGATTTCCAGCGCCTTTACCACGTCCTCTTCCGTCGCCGAAAGATGCTCGGCAATCATCGAAAGCTTGGGTTTTTCGCCGTGTTTCGTTTCGTATTCGGCGGAGAATTTCTTTGCCGCCGCGTTCAGCTCCCCGAGCCGTCTGGGCAACTTCACCATTCTCGATTTATCGCGGAAATAGTTTTTAATTTCACCCGCGATCGTCGGCGTGATAAAGGTCGTAAACTGCATGCCAAGGTCGGGATCAAAACGGTCGATGCCACGCAAAAGCGCGTACGACGCCACTTGCTTTAAATCGTCGTACTCCACGCCCCGCCCTACAAATTTTTTGGCGAGGATATCGGCTATGTAGAGATATTTTTCGGCGATCTCGTTGCGGATCGCAACGTCGCCCGTCTCTTTGTACCGCTTAAAAAGCTCCGTCATCTTCTCGTCTGCCATCGCTTAGCCTTCAAAGGCGATCCCCACCACTTTGTCTTGTTCTTTGATAAATTCCACCTCGCCAACGAGCGCGGAAAGAAGAGCACGGGAAATTTCGTCCTCTAAGCCGTTTTCCTTTTCGCCGTTTTGCTCCGTGCCGACAACTTTACAGCCCAAAGCCTCGCCCACCGTAAATTCGATGGTCGCAGAGGAAAAACCGTTGCGTTTTAAAATCAGCAAGCTTTCCGTAACGCACACCTTATAATCCTCGGCGGCGTCCACGTCAAACCCGACCAGCGCGCAAAGCCCGCCCGTCGTCAAGCGTACCGTCGTGAGATATTCGCCCGTCAAAGGCAACGTAACCGAAAATTTTTCCATATTATTCGATCTCCATAATGGCGTTCAAACCGCAGATCAAAAACAGCTTTTTGATCTTCGCCTGCAACCCGACCAAACGCATACCAAACCCGTCCGCCTTTACGCTTTTTAAAATCTTCACAAACGTACCCAGCGTCGTGCTGTCGATAAAATTGAGCTTATCGCAGACAAAGCATACGTTTGCGGGCGTTGCCTTATACGCCGCCATCACTTCGCCGTAAAATTCGTCCGCGTTGCCAAGATCGATATCCCCCGAAAGCGCCACGCACAGCGCGCCGTTTTCCAAACCTTTGACCGTTACTTCTTGCATATTTTTTCTCCTTGTCAAGAGTTCCTTATCTATTTATAACGCAAAACCCGTCCCTTTCAAACAATGGAAACGGAAATCGGATACACCAAATTAAACAATAACCCGATCGCCACCGATATCGCATAGCAAAACCCGATCAGCGCGAAGTTGCGTTTCCATTGCCGCATATTGCGGAGCAATACGACAAACCCCATGCCCGCGTTCACGCACAGCCCCGCCACGCACGAACCAAACGTGATTCCGCCGCCCAAAAACGTTTCGGTGATCACGACCGACGACGCGCAGTTGGGGATCAGCCCAATCGCGCAGGTGATAAACGGCTGTAAAAAGCGGTTCTTTTGCATGTAATTCACAAACGCCTGCTCGCCCACCTCGTGAATGACCGTTTCCAAAACAAAGTTCACCAGCAGGATAAACAAGCCCACTTTTAAGGTGTGCAAAAGCGGATACAGCAGGTAGTTTTTCCACGCGCTATCCCCGTCGTGCCGTCTGCCGCACGAGCAATTGACCTGCACGTCCTTTTCGTCCAAATACCTTTGTATGAAAATTTCGCGGGTGCTTTCGGGCGCGCCGTTTTCCGTTTTGGGTATCGCTACGCAGGTCTGTTTTCGCCCAAACAAACGCAATACTCCATCCACGGCATACCCCACGCCTACGCCGATCACGATTTTCGACAACAGCAAAGGCAACAGCCATACCGCGCCCTCGCCCGACGAGATCATGATGACAAACGCCTCGTCGCTCGTCGCCATAAAGATCGCGAGCAAAGTCCCCACCGTGATATATTTCCGCTCGAACAGCTTTGCCGCCATTACGGAAAAGCCGCATTGCGGCACAAGCCCCGTCGCCGCGCCCACCGTCGGACCTAATCTGCCGCCAAGCTTCGTCACCTTTTGCAGATCGGCTTTGCTTTCAAGCAGCTCCATCAGCGCGTAGATCACGAACAAAAACGGGAGCAAGGGCCAAGTATGCTCTAACGCGTGCAAAAGGTTATGTCCCGCGTGCTCGAAAAAATGTTCTATCGCATGCCACATGGTTACACCCCTTTCTCCTTAGCGCGACGGCTTTGCACCGTTTCCAAGGTCGCCGCCAAGGGAATAGACGCCTTTGCGGTCAACGTCATATCGGCAAAATTGCCCAAACGGTATTGCACCAAGCCCTCCGCCGCGATCATCGCCGCGTTGTCCGTGCAATATTTCTTTTCGGGCAAGATCAAGAGCAAACCGTTTTGCGCGCAAGCCGTTTGCAGGCTCTCGCGAAGATAGGTATTCGCCGCTACGCCGCCGCCCGCCGTCACGATATCAACGCCCTTTTCTTTCGCACCCTCAACGGTCTTTTCCACCAAAACGTCGATCGCCGCCTTTTGAAAGGACGCCGCCACGTCCGCCTTGGAATATTCTTCGTTCTTCTGCTCTTTGGTGTGACAATAATTGATCACCGCCGTTTTTAAACCGCTGTACGAGAAGTTATACCCCCCGCCGCCTTTTAACATTTTTGGCATGGGCACGTTCGCCTCGCCGCCAAGAGCGCACCTTTCGATATTCGGCCCGCCGGGGTATTTCAAGCCCAACACGCGCGCCACCTTGTCAAACGCCTCGCCCGCCGCGTCGTCCAGCGTCGCGCCGAGAATTTCAAATTCCGCCTCCGATTTTGCATACAGTACCGCCGTGTGTCCGCCGCTCGCCAAAAGGGTAACAAAGGGCGGTTTTAAATCGGGCGCGGAAAGATAGGACGCCGCCAAATGCCCGCGGATATGATTGACCGCGATCAAGGGCTTGTTCAAGGCGTACGCAAACGCCTTGGCAAAAGACACGCCAACCAGCAACGCCCCCAACAGCCCCGCTCCGTAGGTCACCGCCACCGCGTCGATATCCGCGTACGTAATTCCCGCGTTTTTCACCGCGCGTTCCACCACTTCCGCCACCGCGTCCGTATGCGCGCGCGAGGCGATTTCGGGCACAACGCCCCCAAAGAGCGCCTGCACGGACGCCGACGAGGCGATCTCATTCGACAGAATTTTTCTGCCCTTAATCACCGCCGCCGCCGTTTCGTCGCACGAGCTTTCAATGCCGAGAATGATCGGCTCTTCCTTATTCAAATCAAGTTTTTCAAAGGGATTATACATAACAAAACCTGTTTTTAAAAGCGGCGGCAAACGCCGCCGCCATTGTTTCTTGTTAGGCGATGTCACAACGAGCGGTTGATTAGCCACAGAGAGTTGGGACAGAGCCTTTCATTAAAATTTCTTTAAATAGTCGATGATAAAGCCGTGCAATTCGCCGTCCATAACCGCCTGCACGTCCCCCTTTTCAAAGCCCGTGCGGTGGTCTTTTACCATCGTATAGGGACAGAACACGTAGGAACGGATCTGCGCGCCCCACTCGATCTTTTTCACGTCCCCTTTCATCGCCGCCGCCTCCGCTTGGCGCTGTTCTATCTTCTTTTCAAGCAGCTTAGAACGGAGCATAGCAAAGCACATCGCCGTGTTTTGGAGCTGTGATCTTTCGTTTTGGCATTGTACCACGATACCCGTCGGGAAGTGGGTGATACGCACCGCAGAGGCTACCTTGTTGACGTTTTGACCGCCTGCCCCGCCCGAATGGTAAATATCGATACGGATATCGTCGTCGTTGATTTCCACTTCGTTGTCGTCCTCGACCTCGGGCATAACTTCCAGCGACGAAAAGGAGGTCTGACGGCGTTTGTTTGCGTCGAACGGCGAGATACGCACCAGACGGTGCACGCCCATTTCTGCTTTCAAATATCCGTAGGCGTTTTCGCCCTCTACACGGAAAGAAACGCTCTTTAATCCAGCCCCGTCCCCTGCCTCTCGGTCAAGCTCGGACACCTTAAAGCCCATTTTTTCGCAGTAGCGGTTGTACATGCGGTAGAGCATTTGACACCAATCGCACGCCTCCGTACCGCCCGCGCCCGCATGCAAAGACAGCATTGCGTTGTGGTTGTCGTATTCGCCCTTTAAGATCGCGCGGATACGCATATCCTCGATATCCTTTTCCGCGTTTTTCAGCATTTCGTCCAGCTCAGAAATCAAGCTTTCGTCTTCCGTTTCTTCGATCAAATCGATTACGTCCTCCGCGTCGGATAACGCCGTCGCGCCCTTTTCGTACGAGTTGATCTTATTGCGGAGCGCAGAAATTTCCTTGCCGATCTTGGTGGATTTTTCCATATCCTGCCAAACCTCGGGGTTTTCCTGTTCCCTTTCAAGCTCCGCCAAGCGAGGGCGCAAATGCTCGATATCCAAGGCGTATTCCGCCTCTTTCAAGGTTGTGCGCATGCCTTGCACTTTTAATCTGTAATCGCCTGCTTTGAACATATTCTTTCTATCCTTTTACTTGCAGATTATTCGTTGTCCTTTTTCTCTTCCGCCGCTTTTTTCGCCGCTTGCGCCGCCTGTGCCGCCTTAAACGACGACATGTTCGACAGCGGTTCGGGCATCTGACGACGGAATCTTATCGGCGCAGCCGCAGGCGCTACGGGAGCGGGAGCTTGCGCGTCGTTTGCCGCGTTTGCCGCGTTTGCCGCGGGCGTCGGTCTTACCTGTATAGGCTGTGCCATGGGCGCAGGGCGCATTTCCACCTTGACCTTCAAAAGAACGCTGATTACCGAACGCTGGATACGTTCTACCATCTCTTCAAACATGTCAAAGCCCTCTTTCTTGTACGAAATGACGGGGTCTACCTGTCCGTACGCACGCAGGGAAATACCCTTGCGGAGCTGATCCATCGCGTCGATATGATCGATCCAGTTTCTATCTACCGTCATCAAAAGCACGCGGCGTTCGATCTGCGAGAAATCCACGCCCTGTTCTTTCAATGCCGCGATCTTCTTTTCGTATTCCTTTTCAACTTTGTTAGAGATCTTACGGATCGCCGTTTCGTAATCCCACTTCGTCAAACGTTCGCGGGTGACGTAGTTCGTGCCCTCGGGCAATACCTTCGCCTCCAAAGCCGCGTTCAGCTCGTCCTCGTTCCAAAGCTCGGGCATAGCGTCGATATTCACCACGCTCGCCACCGTTTCCGTAACGTAATCGGGAATGTATTTAAGCACTTGTTCGTGTACGTTTTCGCCGCGCAAAACGTTCATACGGTTTTCGTACATAACCAAACGCTGTTTGTTCATAACGTCGTCGTACTGCAAGACGTTTTTACGGATACCGAAGTTTCTGCCCTCGATATTGCGTTGCGCGTTTTCGATCCCGCGCGAAAGCATCTTCGATTGCAAGCACTCGTCCTCGTCGATCTTAAAGAACGCGTACAGCGCCTTCATACGCTCGCCGCCGAAACGCATAACCAAATCGTCCTCTAAGGAGAGGAAGAACACCGACATACCGATATCCCCCTGACGGCCCGCACGACCGCGGAGCTGGTTGTCGATACGGCGGGATTCGTGGCGTTCCGTACCCAAAATGCAAAGCCCGCCTGCCGCAACGACCTGCTCTTTTTCCGCGTCCGTTTCCGCCTTGTAATGCGCGTATACCTTTTTATATCTTTCGCGGAGCGCGGCGACCTCGTCGCTGACGTCCGTGATATACATACTCATAGCAAGGTCGATATCTTCGGGTTTCGCGCCCTCTTCTCTAAGGCGTTTCTTCGCCAAATACTCGGCGTTACCGCCAAGCAGAATGTCCGTACCACGGCCCGCCATGTTCGTCGAAATGGTTACCGCGCCCAAACGCCCTGCCTGCGCGACGATCTCCGCCTCGCGTTCGTGGTTTTTCGCGTTCAAAATGTTATGCTTTACGCCGTTGCGTTTCAAAAGTCTGGAAATTTCCTCCGATTTATCGACGGACGAAGTACCAACCAAGATCGGCTGACCGCTCTCGTGGCGTTTCATGATCTCGTCCACGATCGCGCGTTTCTTGCCGTTGACCGTCGAATAGACCATATCGGGCAAGTCCACACGCTTGATGGGGCGGTTGGTGGGAATTTCAACTACGTCGAGCGAATAGATAGTTCTAAATTCCGCCTCTTCCGTTTTCGCCGTACCCGTCATACCCGACAGCTTTTTATAAAGACGGAAATAGTTCTGGAAAGTAACCGTCGCATACGTCTTATTTTCGCTGCGTACTTCCACGCCCTCTTTCGCCTCGATCGCCTGGTGCAGACCGTCCGAATATCTTCTGCCGTTCATAAGACGGCCCGTAAATTCGTCAACGATGATAACCTCGCCCTCGTTTACGATATAATCTTCGTCCAGCTTAAAGAGTTTATGCGCTTTGAGCGCCTGCTGAATGTGGTGGTTGAGATCGGCGTGCTCGATTTCCGCGATATTGTCGATACGGAAGAAACGTTCGGCTTTTCTTGCGCCGCTTTCCGTGAGCTCCACCGTCTTGTCCTTGCGGTTGATGATGTAATCCCAGTTGCGCTCCATCGCCATAGCTTTTCTGCCCTCGGGCGCAACCGCCGCAGCAGCCGCTTTCTTTTCCGCCTGCTCCGCCTCGTAATTTGCCTGTTCTTCCAAGGTCATCTTGGTATAATCGACAAATTCTTCCTCGTCGTCCTCTTCTACGTCCTCAACGATCTTTTTCTTGTTTTTCTTTTTGTTGGCGCGCATCTCTTGGATCGCCGCCTCTTCCGCCTCTTTCAAATCGTCGTCGAAACCGCCCGTGAACGTGCGGACAAGCTTATCCACCTGCACGTACAGATCGGACGATTTTTCGCCCTTGCCCGAAATGATAAGAGGAGTTCTCGCCTCGTCGATCAAAATGGAGTCGACTTCGTCGACGATCGCAAACGTCAAATCGCGCTGAACCATTTTATTGAGGTCGGTTTTGAGGTTATCACGAAGATAATCGAACCCGAATTCGTTGTTCGTACCGTATACGATATCGCACTTGTACGCCGCGCGCTTTTCGTCGTCCTCCATGCCGGGCACGACCACGCCGACGGTCAAGCCCATGAATTTGTGGACTTTGCCCATCCATTCCGCGTCACGCTTTGCAAGGTAATCGTTGACCGTAACGATATGCACGCTGTTGCCCGAAAGCGCGTTGAGATACGCGGGCAGCGTGGAAACGAGCGTTTTACCTTCACCCGTACGCATTTCCGCGATACGGCCTTGGTGCAAACAGATACCGCCGATGATCTGCACGCGGAAATGGCGCATGCCAAGGATACGCTTTGCCGCTTCGCGCAAAGCCGCAAACGCGTCAAAAAGAATATCGTCGAGCGTTTCGCCGTCCGCAAGGCGTTGTTTCAAAACTGCCGTCTGCCCTTTTAAGGTTTCGTCGTCCATGGCTTGGTATTTAGGCTCTAACGCCTCTACCTGATCCGCCATTTTATTCAGCTTTTTCAAGCTACGTCTTGCGTCGCCGCTCATCAAATATTTGATCAATCCCATCTTAAAAACTCCGATAGATTTATTTTTTCTTGTTTTGTTCTTTTTTGCCGATGCACAGCTGAAATTTTACCTTACAGGTAAACCGCCGCTTTCCCCATTTTATCGTCATTATATATTGTACAATATTTCCCTGAAAAATCAAAGCGTTTTCAGGGCGTTTTTTCAAAAAATATCCCAAAAGCCCTGCCGCAAGCAAGGCAAAATGCAAACGATACTACATATATACCCGTTTTTGCCCGCTTTTAAGACAAAAAATAAAAAGAACCGAAAAAAACGGGCACGCACTTTATCGCACTATTAACCAAGCTCGCCCCTTTTTGCGAGATTGCCGCGCTACGCTCGCAATGACAAACGCAAAAACAGCGTTCCTTTCCCCATTGTCATTGCGAAGGAGCGAACGCGACTGTGGCAATCCCGTATAAACCTTTGTGCTTTTTATTTCGTTTTTTCGATTATATCCCGCCGTTTGATGAAAATTTTCGTTGACAAGATAAAGGCGAATGTGGTATACTATCCTATATCTTAGCGCGGAGGTGTGAGATTATGAGCAAAGTGATCGTGCCCAAAGATTACAAATCGGATTTGGGTATGTACGATACGCAAACGGCGATCGGGCTGTTGAAACGGACTTTTGAAGAAAGGCTGTGCCTTGCCCTCAATTTAAAACGCGTGTCCGCGCCTTTGTTCGTTGACCCCACCACGGGTTTAAACGACGATTTGAGCGGTGTGGAACGCCCCGTCCGCTTTGATTTAAAGGAAACGGGCAAGGACGCCGTCGTCGTACACTCGCTGGCAAAATGGAAACGCATGGCGCTCGCCGTGTACGGATTTTCCGCGGGCGAGGGGCTGTATACCGATATGAACGCGATCCGCCGCGACGAGGAAATGGACAATTTACATTCCGTTTACACCGATCAATGGGACTGGGAAAAAATCATCACCCGCGAAACGCGTAACCTCGATTATCTGAAAAAGGTGGTGCAGGGCATCGTCGGCGCGATCTGCGATACGCTGGATTTCTTAAAGTGCCGCTATCCGCAAATCGACGTAGAGCTGTGCCGCACCGTCACCTTTATCACCTCGCAGGAATTAGAAGATTTGTACCCCGACCTTTGCTCGAAAGAGCGCGAAAACGCGTTTACCAAAGCGCATAAAACGGTGTTTATCATGCAGATCGGCGACAAGCTCAAATCGGGCAAGCCGCACGAAAGCCGCGCGCCCGACTACGACGACTGGTCGCTCAATGGGGATATTTTGTTCTGGGACGACGTTTTAGGTTGCGCCATGGAGATCTCGTCCATGGGTATCCGCGTGGACGAAAAAGCCTTGGACGAACAGTTGAAAAAGGCAAACGCGGACGATCGCCGCGCCCTGCCCTTCCACAAGGCTTTGCTTGCAGGCGAGCTGCCCCTGACCATGGGCGGCGGTATCGGGCAATCCCGACTTTCGATGCTGCTCCTTGGCAAAGCGCATATCGGCGAAGTGCAGGTTTCCCTTTGGGACGAAGAAACCCGCCGCGTATGCAAGCAGCACGGTATCGTGTTGCTGTAAAAGAAAATCAAACGGATAAAGCGGAGCGTTTTTCTCTCCGCTTTTTATCGCGTTTTCCCGTTCATCGCATACCGTATACCCCTCTTTTGACAAAATCCGACTAAAAAGGAAAAATGTAGACAAGTTTTTTTAAAAATTTTTCCGAGCATGCAATATTTTTTTCCTTTGAATTGTTTATAAAGTGTCAGAGCGGTTTTTGCGGATACAAAACGCAAACGCCAAACATTTTCATTTTTCAGGAGGATTGTATGAAAAAACTGTTGACTCTGGCACTTTCCCTTTCCCTTTGCTGCGGCATGCTTGCCTTTGCCGCTTGTAAAAAGGACAACCCTGCTCCGCAAAGCAGCGAGAGCGTACCCGTATCCGAGCTTTCGTCGGAAACCTCGTCTGAAATTTCGTCCGAGATTTCGTCCGTGCTTCCCGATTTATCCGAAAGCAGCGTAAGCAGCCCTGACGAGCTCAGCTCCGTGGATATGATGGACTGATTTTTGCACACACGACCCCACATAACTTTTTGATCCGCTCTTCTCTCCCATGGAAGGGCGGATCTTTCGCAGTAGGCAAGCAACGCAAAAGCCGAGCGGTGAGAATATCTCGCCGCTCGGCTTATTTTTTCAGTATTTTTCTAACGCTTACAGATATTTTTTCAAATCGTCCACGTGGTCAAGCTGTTCCCACGCAAACCCTTTGTACCCAAAATGCCCGTACGCCGCCGTCTTTTTAAATACGGGCCTACGCAAATCGAGCGTGCGAATGATCGCATACGGACGAAGATCGAACTCCTCCTTGACGATTTCCACCAAGCGTTCGTCGCTAAACTTGCCCGTGCCGTGGCTGTCCACGAACACCGAAACGGGTTTTGCTACGCCGATCGCGTACGCCACCTGAATTTCCACCTCGTCGGCAAGCCCCGCCGCCACGAGGTTTTTCGCGATATAACGGCAGAAATACGCCGCGCTCCTGTCCACCTTCGTCGGGTCTTTCCCCGAGAACGCGCCGCCGCCGTGCGCGCATCTGCCGCCGTAGGTGTCTACGATGATCTTGCGCCCCGTCAAGCCGCTATCCCCCTCCGGTCCGCCGATTTCAAAACGCCCCGTCGGGTTGATATAAATTTTCGTATTTTCGTCCATAAGATGTGCAGGCACGATCTCGTCGATGACGAATTTTTTCATATCCTCGCGAATTGTTTCCTGTGAAACTACGCTGTCGTGCTGAGTGGAAACGACCACCGTATCCACGCGCTTTGCCACGCCGTCCACGTATTCCACCGTCACCTGCGTTTTACCGTCGGGACGAAGATAGGGCAAAAGCCCGCTCTTTCTCACGTCCGTCAAACGCTTTGCCAAGCGGTGGGAAAGGGACAGCGTCAACGGCATCAGCTCTTTCGTTTCGCGGCAAGCGTACCCGAACATCATACCCTGGTCGCCCGCGCCGAGCTGGTCCGCCTCGTCGCCGCCCGTCGTCTTTTTTTCCAAGGACGCGTTTACGCCCATGGCGATATCGGGCGATTGCTGATGGATCGCCGTAATGATCTTGCATTTATCGTACGCAAACGTACCGAAATCGTAGCCGATTTCCTTGATGATTTCCCTTGCTTTCGCCTCATAGTCGATATCCGCCGTCGTCGTGACTTCGCCCATGATCAGCAAAGTGTCGAACGCCGCCGCACATTCCACCGCCGCGCGGGCATAGGGGTCTTGTGCCAAAATCGCGTCTAAAATCCCGTCGGAGATATTATCGCAAACCTTGTCGGGATGCCCTTCGGTGACGCTTTCGCTCGTAAAAAACTTTTTCATGTAAAAATCCTTCTTTTTTAACATAGTTCTTTTCCACGGCTGGGATTTGCGGAAAAGTTTCCACTCAAAAAAACCGCGCCCTAATCGGCGCAATTTTCTCTTGGGAGTTTCATTATACCCCATTTTTTTGGCTTTGTCAACTTTTTCTTAATGTATAAAGCCGCTTGCATTATTTTTTTATTCGTGCTATAATATTTTCTATGGACGGTCAATGGGCGGAACAACTGAAAAATTGCACTCTTTGCCCCGTGGAATGCGGCGCGGATCGCACGCGCGGGGTGGGCGCTT
The DNA here is from genome assembly GCA_017462505.1 of Clostridia bacterium. The sequence goes on along the minus strand of JAFTQY010000013.1, from coordinate 2,984 downwards.
GCGGGGTTTCGGGTCTGCATATCGCAAAATATTACCTGCACCCCTTTGAAGAACCGTGCATTTCCTTTAAAAACGGGAGCGGTACGATTTTTTTCACGGGCTGTAATTTGCGTTGCGCCTTTTGCCAAAATTACGAGGTTTCGCGCGCGCAGCGCGGCAAAGCGATCACCGCGCAGGGCTTGGCGGATATTTTTAAGGAGCTGGAAGATAGGGGCGCGGAAAATATTTCGCTGGTCACGCCGTCGCATTTGACTGCGTACCTGCTCCCCGCTTTTGAGCTTTACCGCCCCAAAATCCCCGTCGTGTACAATACGGGCAGTTATGAAAAAGTCGATACGCTAAAACGCATCGACCCGTTCGTGGATATCTACTTGCCCGATATGAAATTTTATTCCCCCGCCCTTTCGAGGCGGTATTTGGGCAAGGACGATTATTTCGACGTCGCCGCTAAGGCGATCGAGTTTATGGCAAACGCAAAACCGCTCACGCTCCGCGAAGACGGAAAAATGCTGTCGGGCTGTATCGTGCGGCATCTCGTCATGCCCCTTTGCTCGTCGGACACAAAAACGCTGTTAAAATGGTTTGCGCGTACTCTGCCCAAGGACGCTTATTTGAGCCTCATGAGCCAGTACACCCCCTTTGGGAACGTGGAAAAATATCCCGAGCTTTCTCGGCCTATCACCGCGCGCGAATATAACGCCGCGCTCGCTTCGGCGACGGAGCTTGGCATTGTCAATCTTTTTACGCAAGAGCGCAAATCCAGCGGGGAAAAGTATATCCCGCAATGGGATTTTTGACCCGTTACCCTCTAGACGTGTTCAAAACACCCGCCCTTTGTTCCTTGCGATCTTGCGGCTGAGCGCGGCGGCGCGGGACGGCGTGGCGTAGGCGATCTCGCTTTCCCACGCGCGAATTTTTACGAACAATTTCTTCTTATCCATACCCTTATTTTGCGAAAGGCAAAAAAAACTATGCAGGAGGCGAACATGCTGATTTCCGCAGACAATTTACATTTCGGTTTTAACGGCGGTTCGCTCCTCGAAAACGTCTGTTTTTCGCTTAGCGAGGGGGAACGGGTCGGGTTGATCGGCGGAAACGGCGAGGGCAAGACCACCTTGATCCGCTTGATTTTAGGGGAATTAGAGCCCGAAAACGGCACGATCTTCCGCAAAAACGGTATCCGTATCGGGTATTTGGCGCAAAACGGCGGGTATGATTCCGCAAACACCGTGTTTGAAGAAATGCGCGAAATTTTCACCGCGGATATCCGCGCGATCGCCTCTCTTCGCGAAACGGAAGAAAAAATTGCAAAAACGGACGAGAACAGCCAAGAATACCGCGCTTTGAGCCAAAAATACGAGGCGTTAAACAAGCAAATTGCCGCGCGCGACAGCTACAATTTCGAGGTGCGTATCCGCACCGTCCTCAACGGTATGGGCTTTGAAAATAATTACGCCCAGACCATTTGCACTATGTCGGGCGGCGAAAAAACGCGGTTACAGCTCTGCCGACTTTTGTTGGAAGAGCCAGAGCTCTTGATTTTGGACGAGCCGACCAACCACTTGGATATGAAAACGCTGTTTTGGTTGGAAGAATATCTTTCCACCTTTAAGGGCGCGATTTTGACCGTGTCACACGATCGGTATTTTTTGGACAAGCTGGTGTCGGTGATCTACGAGCTGGAAAACAAAAAACTGTCCGTTTTTAAGGGAAATTACACAAAATACAAGGTATTGAAAGCGGAAAAGACCGCCCACCTTTTGAAAGAATACGAAAAACAGCAGGAAGAACGGGCGCACATGCAGGAATACGTCGATCGTAATCTTGTCCGCGCGTCCACTACAAAAATGGCGCAATCCCGTCGGCTTGCCTTAGAGAAAATGGAGCTGATCGAAAAGCCGTCGTTGCCACCTGTCCCCCCTCGTTTTACCTTTTCGTACGCCGAAAAGCCCTACGAACGGGTGTTGGAAGTAACCGATTTAAGACTGACGGCAGGCGAAAAAGTGTTGCTTGAAAGCGCGGCGTTTGGGCTGACGCGGGGCGAAAAATGCGCTGTGATCGGGGATAACGGCACGGGAAAATCGACGCTTATAAAAGAAATCGTACGCGGTAAAAATCCTGCGATCAAGCTCGGGCGGTTTGTCAAAATCGCCTGTTACGATCAGGAAAACGCCAACCTTAGCCCAAACGAAACGGTGCTTGGGGAGCTTTGGGGACGACACGTCACGTGGGATCAAACCAAGGTGCGGAGTATTTTGGCGCAGGCGGGTCTGCCTGCCGAGGATATGGACAAGCAGGTGCGCATGCTTTCGGGCGGAGAGCGGGCAAAGCTGGCTCTTGCGGTATTTGCCTGCGAACAGGGCAACTTCTTGATTTTGGACGAGCCGACCAACCACCTCGATTTATCTGCACGCGAAAGCTTGGAAAGCGCGTTAAAGGCATTTGACGGCACGCTGTTGTTCGTTTCGCACGATCGGTATTTTATCCGCGCGCTGGCGGACAAAATTTTGGAATTAGAGAACGGCGCGGCGACTGAATTTAAGGGCGCTTACGACGAATACACCGCCTATAAAATGCAAACGAAAGCGGCGCAAAAGGCGGTTGAACGCGTACCGTCCCCCGCCCTTTCGACAAATTCCGAGCATAAAGAAAGCTATTATCGGAGCAAGGAAGAACGGGCGCAGGACGCAAAACGCCGCACCCGTATCAAGAAGATCGAGGACGAGATCGCCGCGCTGGAAGAAGAGGACGAAAGGTTAAACGCCGATTTGGCAAGTCCCGAGGTCACCGCAAATTTTGCTTTGCTTACGGAAAAATGCAACCGCTTGGAAGAGATCAAAAACAAGCTCGACGAATTGTACGAGGAATACGAAACGCTGATTTAAAAATTTACAGATTATAAAAGCCACGGCGCTTACTATAAGCGCCGCGGCTTTTATTCCGTCCTTTGCTTTATGCGTTGGGATATGCGTAAATTTTCCGTC